>JASHSN010000313.1 GCA_030038695.1 Nitrososphaeraceae archaeon | reverse complement strand
GAATGCTCCCTACTCATATCCTGTATTTTGAAATAATGTTTTTTTGGAATAATCAGAGTATGCCCTGCCGATAATGGAAATGCATCTAAAAATGCGATAGCATTATCATCCTGACTAATAATCCTTGCAGATATGTTACCATTGACGATTTCGCAGAAAATGCAATTTTCTCCCAGCATATTCAATCACATAATTTACGTCATATTTATAAAATACTGAAAATATCCTAACATTAATTTTCATTACGATTACGAAAGCTTATCTAATCAGAAGTATCCTGTAAACCTGACCTAAATAAGATCTTGTAGTAATGTCTTTCGACACTACAATAATCTCTAGCACAATGGACAATTGTACATAGAAATACTTAGAATCGATAAAATAACAAAATAGTATAATACAATAGGAGTAGATGTATATCTTAGTACTAAGCTTGATTTCTCATAAATAGTTGGTTTGAGTCGCGATATTGAAATATGAAATACAGAAGCAGAAGCGACATAGTCGGGCTACTTTTAGAAGCAGCGAATGGGGGAGGAGCTACTAAAACGAAATTAATGTACAAAGCATATCTTTCCTTTAATCAGCTAAGGGAGTACTTGACACTTCTAGTTGAAAATGGTTTGATAGAATACGAAGGGGGTCAGACATATAGAACAACAGACAAAGGTATGAGAGTATTACGCTTGCAAAACGAAATGCAGGAAGTAGCTCCTATCAGTTTCATAAAAGAATAAATCATGCCGAGTAAAAAGATTGTAAAAAGTAAAATTCTAACTAAAATCAACACTCGACCTGATTTACACAAGTGCAGACAGAGCTACTATAAGAATATAGACCTACAATTTGAGTTGGAATGCCCACGTTGCTACGATACTATGGCGTTATGTTCCCATTTTGATAGTCTATATTATTTCTGTGAGCAGTGCAGCTTTTTGCTTTATACACTGAAGTAATTCTAGTGCAGTTAGTCACCATCCCATGGAGGTTGTAAATTCTCATCAAACGGAACTGAATGCATAGCCCGCCGATTCAATGAGCTGTGTCAACGAACCTAAATGCGCATCTTTTTCCCAGTTAAACCTACAAACGCAATCTGTATGCCCGTAATCAACAAAACTATGGAAACAGTCAGCAACAACAAAACGAAACCAATTTTGGGATACTCGAGTACAACTACTGCCACTGCAACACATATGACACCGGTGCCTAGGGTTAAGAGCTTCGAAGTTCTCTCGTAAGTACTATTCTTCATACCATCGATAATCCTTAACACGCCGGTAGCTAAAAGACCAAAACCAAGCATCAATACGTATAATTTATTAACAAACTCTGGAGCGAAATACGCCGAACCAAAGAAAACCACTATTCCCACTCCTATTGCTATGGTGATGAACCTAGACGATCTCTTAAGAGAAGATAATCTAATTCCTACTGCTATTCTTTCGATTCCTATTATGATGAAGGCTATGGAAGCTAGGAAAATGACAGTGTAAGCACCGAGCTTAAATGAACCAGACATGATAAATATGGATAAAGCTATACAAATAAGTCCAACAACGACTTGGAAAAATCTTAGCCATTTTGGGCTAATAAAATCTCCAGATGTCCTCATTCCAACAACTTCAGAGCTCTTCTTTAAGCCTAATGTATATTTATAGATATTGAATTACGACTCATGCACGTATGACCATAATAGGTTTGGAATCACAGGAGCAAGAGAAGAACGTCGTGGAAGAGTACAATCGTACAGCATACAAATGGAAATGGGTTATTACAACGAACAGCGATAGTGGAGGAATAAAGACTCTTTTAAGAGTATCGAAACCTACGAAAATCACCAATCTGGGTATTACGCAAGAGGATGATCAGGCTGGTACCGGTTTCAATTAGAGAATATGGGGGGAACAAAGTACGACTATGGAAAAGGATCCAGTATGCAAATTTGCTTTAAATCATACTAGTAATATTGCCCACAAAAAGTTACGACTTAGGAAAATACTATGATCTTTTAAGATCAAGAAAATGATCTGATATATATGCTAAATAGACCGTTTAATGAAAATTCATTTAATATCTTCATGCAAATGTCGCTACCGCGATTCAATTTTTATCTAGTACTTCAATTCCAGGCATCTGATTTCCTGCAAGGAACCTGAGAGAAGCGCCACCACCAGTTGACACGTGACTAACTTCGCCTTCAGACACTCCAGCTCTTTTAATTGCTTCTAACGTATCTCCCCCTCCTATTAGCGTTCTTGAACCTCTCCAATAAGACAGTGCCATACTTTTTGCAATATTTATGGTACCGTTTGAGAAAAGCCCTATCTCAAAGAGCCCCATGGGTCCATTCCAAAATATAGTCCCTGATCTCTTTGCACTAATTTGGCTAGAATAGAGCTGTGATGTTTCAATTCCAATATCAAATCCGACCATGCCATCTGGTATATCGCCCTTGATTAGACTGGCAGAACCAGAAACTTGCTGCGAAGAGGATACTATATGATCTGTTGGAAGAGTTATTTTGTCACTATATTTTGAAAGCGCTTTTGATACCCACGAAAGATGTTCATGATCAATTGGGGAATTTCCTGTTTTGACACCATATGCTTTAAGAAATGTGTATGCAGTAGCGCCCCCCACTAGTAGATTGTCTGCTTTTGGGAATAAATTTTCTAGGGCACCAATTTTATCCGTTATTTTCACCCCACCTATGACAAGTGTGAAGGGTTTTGGCGGGTTATCCTTCATCATAGAAAGATATTCAATTTCTTTTTTGAGATTTAGTCCAGCGACTTTGATATCAAATTGTTTTGGCGTTCCGTAGATTGAGGAATGTTTTCTATGAGATGTACTAAATGCATCATTCACATATATGTCTGCAAACGAAGCAAGCTTTTTCGCAAAATCAGCATCATTTTTCTCTTCTTCCTTATGGAACCGAAGATTTTCTAATAGTAGAGTATCACCCATGTTCATTTCGTCTATTTCTTTTTCAACATATGGTCCAACACAATCAGGAGCAAATCTAACTTTATTTACTGACATGATTTCTGACAATCTCCTCGCTACCGGTGCTAATGAGTAACGACTATCCTGAGCTGAGGTTGGTCTGCCCAAATGAGACATTAATATCATCTTGGCTCCTCGCTTGGTAAGATACTCTATAGTTGGAATCGTCATTCTGATTCTGTAGTCTTCCCCAATTAAACCATCGTTATTGATACTTACATTGAAATCAACTCTCATCAATACTTTCTTACCATAATACATAAGGTCGTTCAAATCTAAGATGGTTTTTGGCATCTTTGTGTCTGCTTCAGACATATTCCTCAGTTTAGGTATCCTAGACGGTCATATCTAGACTTAACCATTTTTCTTAAAAAAACATGCATATTAATCACGGTCATTTGTTGTGTCAAGCAGGTATCACGTGAAACATATGATACATAATTACCCATGAGATTCTTTTATATATAGTATTAATTTCGTATACAAAAATACGACAATACAACCAAGGTGCTCAAAAATCGATAGGCAGGAAGTGATCGGTGTCCTCGATGTTATGATATACTGTCATTGAAAACTGCGTTTAAGAGCAACTAAAGGTTACTGACTAAGAAATTTGCTCATAGGATTATGACTCTAGTGTCTCCTTGGAATGTCCCAAGAAAGATTGCCATTTAGGAAGACGACAGCGAAAGCATCCTGGATACTCTCACGATTAAATTATTAGGGCCCATTCAGAAAGTTCAATGTATGCAACTGATATATTAGATCTCAACAATGACATTAGTGTGACATTACCTAGGAAATGCTCATTTATAGATAAGCATCTTGATTGCCCGTTGCCACCTTCATACATTATCTCCGTAACAGATGATGAGGAAGAATATATGATTGCCGTGGTATGCCAAGATCACAAAGATCAAATGGAAAAGTGGTTAAAAGAATTGCAGTCGCTAAGAAAAATCCCACAAGGTATGGCAAAATTTCAGGAGATCGATCTGATTGTCACAAATTGTATTCATGATAACCCTGATAACTCGTCTTGCTCCGACTAATTTGATGCAGTGTAGCAAACCAATTCATAACAGCTTTGGAAGTCAATTGATAGATATTGAAACTGAAAAAATTGACTATTCTCAGGATTGAAAATAATTGCATGTTTGGCAATTATTGTATGTTTCTCCATCTACATGGCTAAAGTGGGTATTGCACGAAAGGCATATGTGATGCATGTCATCGAATCCATCACTAGCAACGAACCTAAAGCTTTCTAGATGCTGATTCTCATCCCTCCCTCCCACATTTGATACATCTGCAGGCGCATATAGCCATACTAATTTTCAATCATTATCTATCGTCTAATAAAATTGTATAAATATAGAAATGAGCCACAGGGAGGTCTGTTTCAATATTTACCGCAGCTGCAAAGAGAAAGTGCAGATATACTAATCAGTTGAAGAATTATCAATTAATAGAGAGTAGATGAAAATTCATGGATCACCTGATGCACCAAGAAGTTAGAAATATAATGGTCATACAAGAAAAATCAAACATACAAAAATTATCATGTAAAGAGAATATTGGTTTAATTATTCTATGTACTGCGATTTGGTGTTTGATTTCTTCTGATTCTTCGATGTTCTTAACTGCAGTTACATAAGGCTCAGTTTTCTGAGAAATCAAGAAGTTTTTGGCTGGTATGTCTAAAAAGGTTCTAAAGGTTAGAGTTTTGGTATAACCTATTCTATTCGGTCTTCTTCAATAAGGAGACGCATATCCTTAATTGTGGATATTACGACTTCACGTACATTATATGGCGAAAATTTGATAACTTGCTTGAATTCATGTGACTTCTTTGAGTAATAATATCGTTTTGACTCATTTGGTGAAAACTTATGTATTTATAGAAAGAATTTTAGGATGTTCCCGCCAAATTCTGTTAAGGCTATAGCCCAACAATGGCTTCAAGACCTGATATGATATTGCCAAAACGGGTACAAATTCACTAAGAACAACCGTACCTGAAGGCATTAGTGTATTCTTAGGTGTACAGCCAGGAGACAAATTGGAGTGGAAGATGGAGGTCGCGGAAAAGGAAAGAGTTGCCATCGTTAGAAAAGGTGCGGGAGTTGTAAGGTCGACTAGTAAACTTCCAGGTGGAAGATTAAAAGGTGGTAGGCTATGACCAATGATAGTCAAAATCCTGAAGAAACAAAACAAACGACCTTAGACACAAAGAATGTCAACATTTCTCCGAATGTCGTTCTGCCCTCGCAATTGAGTTGGTTCATGTCGATAAGGCCATGGTCGCAATTGATCATACCTCACAAATGGCTACAATAACATTACTTAGTAGTCACCCGATACCAAAGATTTCTGGTGGCGTAGACGTATTGAAACTGATAACTGAGGCGATTCAGACAGACACACCGTCAAGTGCCAAAGGAAGGACTTTCTTACGGTCCGTTTGATATAAAACAGACACCCATTAAGAATGACTAGTTCTCAGGTGCCACAGATGCAACAAGAATTGTATTCGGGAAGAACCGCACTCATCCGTAGACAATCTTCCGTAACTGTTTTTGACACAGATGGTAACGTATGGGGCTCTTACGATGGAATACAGTTTTTTAAGTTTCACCGCTTCAAGAGTATATCCGACGACCGTGTACAGCCTATGCAAAAGAGGTTATCCGACGAAGAGAATACAGAACCCTATATCCACCCTTGGTGCCTTTCAAGTGGAACTAGCGGATGGAATGAGACATTATTTCTTTCTGCATATTAATCTTCCAAAATGAGATAATCTCGATAGTAACAAATGTCATTGAGCTATCTCGAGAGTGATTGCGGTCGGATAGTAGAAAACCTAATCCAATAGGATCTTTACTGCATAAATTTCAGTCTACCTGAGATGCTGTCGAGATTTGTAGGTTGATGGTATTCAGGTGACGTTATTCTAAGTCTGTTTATCGAGAGTAACATGAATGACCCGACACTCCAAGCCCTGCAATAACCGGAGTTTCGTTCACGATCGTTATGCCCTCAATTAGGAGGGCCTACGAGTATTAACGGTAACAATTGAATTGTTACAAAAATTAAGAGGTGGCTATTCATAGAAACATATGTTTGTCAGAATTTTTTTGAGGCCCATGCCTCAATTAGCTTTCTATTTTTCAAAAAATATTTCCTGTCTACGATTATTACGTCGTTCCAATCCAACAACTCCTTTAATGGTATGATTCTTCCTGCAGGATAATTTATTCCTTCAATAAGCCCACCTAGAAAGTTTCTTCCAGCAGTCTTCTTCTCCCCTTCTACTATAGCAGCCATTAGTTGGTACTTATTATCACTTGGCTTTTAAATTTATGGAGTCTAGCACTTTTGTTAATTGCGGCGAATCGTGTTAACCCTATGCCAACACCAGGGTCTCAGACTTACAAGAGTTTCTCAGTTAAGGGAGGTATTCGCCTATAAACATCTTCACTTGGAACAGTTACATTCAGCAAGACTAATGCTCTCTTCTAGCTATTCTGCCAAAACAATTTACCTAAGAATACTATCACTATGCCACTATGCTACCTTTCATATTTTCTCCAATTTGGTATCATTTATCAGCATTAATTATCCTAATGGAGTTACTGTGATAGCATACCATGACAACAAAATCAGCAGGCAGCATGTTACAAAATAAAAAGAGATAACTATAGTTTACAGACAAATAGTTACGAATGATTAAACAGCTACATGATATCTTGTAATAGAAACCGACGTAAACATTAGTATTAAGTATGGTTTCTCGTAAATACTAGGTTCCAACTTCATCTCTTAGTATAAAAAATGAAATACAGAAGTAGAAGCGAAATAGTGAGATCGATTTTAGAAGCTGCGAACGCAACCGAAGGAACGAGCAGGACGAGACTAATGTACAAATCTTATCTTTCTTTCAATCAACTGAAGGAATACCTGGGAACTTTGCAGGAAAACGGTCTAATAGATTACGAAATAGGCAAGCGATGTTACAAAATAACACAAAAAGGTACACGATTATTGCAGTTGCAGAATAAGATGGAAGAAATCGCCCCTATCGATTATGTCAATATAAAAAATAGCTAAGTCGCAGGTATCTTGGAAGCGATTCACTCATCTCCAGTTTAAATCAAGCTTCTAGTATTCCAAATACATAAATCCAAATAATACAGTGAACTGCTTAGGAGGCGCCAAGAGATTAAGGTACTGAATCCGAAATCAACTCTGGATTATGATTTCGACCATGTTCATTATTGCAAAAAGTGCACTCATTGGTTCGTTTGCAAGCAGTCAAAGATTCGATGCAACCTACTTTCTAAATCTGTAACCAGCCACAAAGATCACATCACTGCGATCCATTGCATCCAAGGTTATACTAGCCATCGATAATATCATCGTTTCCTGTTTCATTGCACTATTGTACAAGGGGATTAAGTTCAATTCAGAATAACTAAACTATCGCTTAATTGTAACGATACAAATACATCTCTACACATTCGAACTTATTTGGTAAGAGCGTCATCTTGTAAGAAATTGTCGTTGTACTGTACGTTCTATGCTTTGCATTTTCCCTGTTTACCGTGTTATGACTGCAATACAGTATTGTCTAAAATTGAAATAATCCGCCGTTATTAATCCACAGAAAACAACAACATCGACAAAATACGACCGTTATATCGATAAAAAAGAAAGAGGACTGATTGCCTCTCAAGTCACAAGACGTTCTTAATGCTCGAAGATCTTTCTAACCTGTTCCATTGGTCTACGTTAGCCTTTCGCAGACTCTCATCATGTATTTTACGAGTTGAGGTACTTGACAAGTTGGATCGTTTCGTCAAGTAGCAGTTTGTAATAGCTTTTAGATTTTTAAACCTGGGATGGGTCGTGACGGGGCGATGAGTTTAGGTAACCAATTATTATGAAATTCTCTTGTTTTTCATCGATGCGTCGCTGTCCCGTGGGGTGTGAGGGGACAGCTGAATCACCTAAGTTTTGTTCCCTCACTCATATGCAGCATTAATTTTTCAAACTTTTTATAAAAAATACAGAAATACGGAGTCGGCCTCCTGGGTAAAAATTGGCATAATTTGTGTACAGATACAACGTATTTTTTTTCTTGCCACATATTGCCAATAGTTCTCTTAGACCCTCTAACGATTTCTGAATGATTTAATCATCTCAAAAGGTTTCATTTCAAAATGTGAGAAAATAGAAAACATCTGTTATGAACTAAAGCCTACCCTAAAAATAACACATAGTGGTTATAAAAACATGTGGTCCTAATTACGCGAGATGTCTAGTCTATAAAATCGCTAGCGATATAACTTCTGCAGATAGGTAGGATGTTAGCACGATAAATCCAATGTGAGTCCTAAATAAATATAT
>JASHSN010000312.1 GCA_030038695.1 Nitrososphaeraceae archaeon | reverse complement strand
TTGCTGATATTAGTTCTCAAGGCGTCAAGGAGGGGAATTGATTCTCAATGTATTGAATAGAGTACATCTGTACACAAGGCGACTAAGAGCGTACCGAAAATGCAATATAAGGAAATGGAAGATATTAAAAATGAATCGAGATTAAGCAGACTTGCAAATTTACCGGGAGATGAAGATAATAGGATATGCTTTATCAGATTAATCCTAATCATCATTACTGCAAATTTTGATTGCAAATCAGTGTATAATACTCATCACAATTGTTATCGTTATCGAACCAGTGGTACACTTCAAGTGCTTGTTAGATATTCCTAAAAATAAAAAATATATAAAAGCGACTTTTCATCATGATGTGGATAAGGCACACACTTTTAGCGGAAGGAAAATAGAACCGCCGGATATCTTTGCTGAGATGACAGTTTCTCAATTGATGGATTTTTTTGGATCTACAGGTTACAACGCACGACGTCTGGCCGAAGCTAGTGAAATGATGTCAGATATGTTACTGACAAAATCCACTGTATGCTTGACTTTGGCAGGGGCCATGACGCCAATAGGCATGGGCAAGGCTATTGCGGCTATGATCAAGAATGGATTTATTGATTGGATTGTTACTACAGGCGCCAATGTTTATCACGACTTGCATTTTGCTTATGACTTGCCTGTGCGTCAGGGACATTTCCACGTAGACGATGATATACTTTATTCGAAGGAAATTGTGAGAATTTATGACGTGTATATAAAGGAGAAAGGCACACTCCAAGCTCAAGATATAATATTGCAGAACGAATTGAGAACGGATGCCAATATAGAGGATGGCGTTCCCTTTGCCGTATCGACTGCCGATATATCGTACATATTGGGAAGAGCTGCAAAAAAAAACTCGCCTCACCCTGACAAATCATTTGTAGTAGCCGCCTACGAAAGTCAAGTGCCCGTCTACATACCAGCAATTGGCGATTCCTCAATTGGTCTAAATATGCTCCCGCTAATGTTCGATGGGAGAAACGAGCTTTTTCCCAACGCCGTTTTAGATGTTGCGGAGTCAGCGGCGATCCTCTGGAAAAGTAAACGATCAGGAGGGGTTGAACTCGGTGGTGGAGTTCCAAAAAACTTTTTTCAGCAAACTGGACCAGCGCTTTATCAAATATTGAAGATTAAAGAAGGTGGGCACGATTATATCATTCAGGTCACCGACGCCCGCTCCGACACAGGAGGCCTATCAGGAGCAACTTTGCAGGAAGGAAAGAGTTGGGGCAAGATCAAAACGTCCCATGAAAGGAATGTAACAGTATATGGGGATTCTTCCGTCTATTTTCCTCTTTTGTGCTCCTATGTACTCTCAAAATGCAAACCTAGAAAGCATCAGAAACTATACTCGCTGAAAAGCTCATGGATGAGAGAGATGAAAGAGCAGTACAAGAAAACGAGAAGGACTAGATAACACAATATTGATACCTAATATGCTAGTACTAAGATGAGAGCCGATCATCTACAAAATTTAACGTACGTACATTACTAACATTTTGACATAGTTGTGTCCGTCTGCAATTGTTTAATACGAATGCTGCTCAATCTTGTGAAATTTTAATCCTTTGATCGTAGCAAACATAACTTGGCATTTCTCGCATTTCCATTGATTTGCCCTCGCCTCTTTATAACTTATATATGTAGCTTCTTTACTTTCATACTGCCTGGTCTTGAAATTGTAGAGAGAATGATTATAATTAACTTTGTATTTTAGCTTATCTAGATCTATCACGATACATTAGTTACAACTACTTGTGAGTTTAAAAACAAGTATGTCGGTTCTATAAATAATATTATTTTATAAGAAAAATTGCTAGACTTTACCCTATGAAATATTATGGTGCTAAGCTCAATCGAAATGATTTGTTTTCAACAGAAGTTTTTTGTATAATACCTCTCTAATATTGAAGCATACCAACAAAATCTAATTCAGTCAGTAGTAATACCGTATTATTCGAGAGCCATGGTTTCTTCTTCGGCATGAGTGTTTCGATAATGGCTATCCGCTTCCATTTTCGTCAGGAATTCCTTTCCACAGTCTACACATCGGAATGTTCCGGCTTCATACTCCGACAAATTTAGTCTCCATCCAAATAATAAATTTCATGACAAATATTAATCATAGTGTGGTACAGCATCACGCATTTGCGGTTTTGTTAGGTGCCGCCTCATTAGCGAAGCTGAAATTTCCTTTCTCTCTCCTTATTAATGGAATAAGTTTTTCCGTAATTATCATGTCGAAATTCCTTTCTTCTATATCCAGTGTTATAAGCAAATAGTAATTTTCATTTATATGGAGTGTGACTCTGTTTAACTTTTCATATTTTCCTAACGCATAAATAAGCGGTCCTGTTACCGGTTCAAATTTTACCCTAGTTTTATGCCTTGTTACGGTTAGGTGAGCATATTCTTCATTTTCCTCATCCGTCATGAGCGGCTTCAACCCTTCCCGGTGCTCTACGTTCAAAAGGATCCCGTATTTGTTCGCAATTCCTACCCATCTGATAGACTTGTCGAGTTTTAATACCTTTTTAGTAAATGCGTATAGGAATTCATAGTCTATCATGCGCGATAGTAAGCGATGATGATGTTACTTAAAAATATAGTGATCGTTTAAAAAGGCAACAGTTATTTTTTACACATAGGACAATATAATTGCATATCTGTATTGGTTTCTAGGACCACAACTAAAAGTTTTTATTGAAATTATTTCAATTAGAATTACAGCTACCAGATAGATCTGATTTATAGAAAAAACAAAAAATTAAAAACGCAATTTGTAATACAGTAGTATGATGCAACACTGCGTAATGTGCAACCACCCGTATGACCTTCACAGAATCACCTTGGAACAGAAAATAGTTCAGGATAATGAGTTTTGTACAAGATGTTGGACTGAACTTATGGAAACAGAGTAGAATGACCTCAAGAAATCAAACATCTATTAAACTGTATGATGAAATCCATATTTTGGGGGCAGTTTACATTGCGTTAAGACCAGTAATCGCAACCTCCTACGGGCCAAAGACAGGTACACATAATCTACAATAACTACTCACGGGGATATATACGATGGCGGAACAATCTATCGATGATGTTCTAGTCTTGCCTCAGAGAAAGTTGGTTGTTGCAAACACAGACATTGACCTGAGAAGTAGTAGTCAAAACGACATATTCATTTTGATGGTTCAAGAATCACATGGTTCTGCTGGTGGAAGAGCAGGAGGATCAGGGGGCCGTAAAATCGATAAGGTTATAGCTTTTTCCTGTTCCAAAGGTGTTTGCAACAGATATTTTGAGACTCTCGAGCCTGGAAAAATAGATCAGTTTGAAATTCCCTATAGCGCAGTAGCAATGGATATTGTCTTGTCAACAGGTAAACAAGTGGTAGTCCAAGGATTGATAGATCCCGATATCGTTAATAACTATCGAGAATTAACAAATAAGATATAATAACATCAAAAATCGATATCACTATATAATATGTCAGGTGACAATGGAAACAACGACAATGCCAACATGGGTACGAGAAGGGTAAGAATATTCAAAAGATGGCATCTGCGATTGAAGATTTACTATATATGGCTGTTAAAGTCAAGGACGAACAATTCGATAAAGCAATTTTGTCATCTAAATTTGCAATTATATTTTCCAATCTCATTTCCAGCATGAAATTGAATCATGATAACGGGGATGTCATAATGTATTTATCACTTTTAGTCCATATGAACGAATGCCTCAAACTCCCCAAAGCCTTAACAATGTCATTTGGAAATGATCTTGAGAAGCATCGTGATGAGATGGAACGTAGTGAAATAATATCACAATACAAAGAAAGAAATAGAAAGTTGAATTTACACAAAACGTAGAGTTGCAAAATATGTCTAAAAGTGGTTTTTAGAGTCAGTGGAATTAGAGTCTATTGAATTTTGCACTATAAAACGTCTATTAGCACAATAGATACGAATTAGCATAAGAGAGCATTAAATAAACAAGATTGAACACACAGATATAATTGACAATTCGGCTTCAACTAGCAATGTCAAGAGTCAGTTTGATTCGTTAGTCTACACAAGAAAAATAATATAGTCTATACTAGATATTCTAGATATTAATAACTTTTCAGAATATAAAAAGGAAACAGAACATACAATAATATGCCATTAAAATAATGTGTTTTAATGGTTAGCCCCGATACAAAACATCAAAAAAAGTTCCCAGAATTGACTTATTCTGCACGACCATCTTCCAATCATTTTTCGGAATCCGAAATTACGAAAAAAATAAGATCTGGCGAGCTTAAAGTTGCAATTTATGGTTTGGGACATGTCGGCTCACCGATGGCGTCGGCTTGGCTTAGAGCAGGAGCACATGTAATAGGAGTGGATAAATCACCAACAGTATCCGAAAGTGCAAGCAAGGGTAAATCGCATCTTCCAGAACCGGGCGTGAAGGAGGCCTTCGCAAGCGGATTAGCAGCGAAGCGCTTCGAAATCTACAACGACCTGGAAAAAGCTTCGCATAATTCATATCTCAAGATGATTTGTGTTCCAGTACTATTTTCAGATAATTCTCCTGACTTCACGGCTGTTAATGAAGTATCATCAGCAATTGGAAAGGGGCTAAAAAAAGGCGACGTAGTTGCCCTCAATCCTAGCGTGCCGCCTGGAACTACCGAAGACCTTGTGTTGCCAATAATTGAGAAAGAAAGCGGTCTAGAAGTTGAAGATGATTTTTATATGCTTTATAATCCCGAAAGAATTTACGAGGGACGTGCGATACAGGACATTGAGGAAAGATACCCTGCAATAATATCTGGCGCAGGCCCAAAAAGCACTGAGGTGGGAAGAATAATTTATTCTTTCATATTTAAAAAGGGTGTTCTTTCCGTTAGTAACATCAGAACCGCTGAGACTGAAAAGCTATTGGAAGGTGTGTACCGGGATGTTAATATCGCTCTTGCAAATGAGCTTGCAAAGTTCTGTGAGAAAATAGGGGTCAATTTTTGGGAAGCCAGAGACGCTGCTAATTCACAACCGTTCTGTCATTTGCATAAGCCTGGGGTGGGTGTGGGAGGAGCCTGTATACCCGTTTATCCGCAGTTTATACTTCATAGCGCAGAACGAGTGAAAGGAAATTGCGACATCACGAAACTAGCAAGAGCTGTGAACGATGCCATGCCTGCTTTTTGTGTAAAGGAGGCGATAGAATTATTAGAGCATAAGAAAGACATATCGTTGGACAGGATAACGGTTACTCTACTAGGCCTAGCATTTAGAGGTGGAGTTTCAGATACTCGAATGTCTCCTACTTATCAGGTCATCAAGGAATTTCAGAAAATGCAGGTAAAGAAGATACGTGTTCACGACCCTATGGTAAAAACCGACCCTACATTGGTCCAAGATCAAAACGTCGTTTTGTCTTCGAACCTAAATGACGCTATCAAGGGTTCGGATCTTATTATGATCGTAGCAGACCATAGTGAATATCGAACGTTGACACCTAACGATATTGACGGGATACCCATTTACGACGGACGCAGCATTTTGGATAGGACGATTTTTGACCGTTCTACTTACGCTACAATTGGAATAAGTAGCATTAACAAATAGCGAAAATATCAATAAAGGTATCAATAAATTATGAAACATTGACATATAGCACGATACAATATCCAAGTACAAGAGAAGGAATAAGTTAGATTTATAATAACTGACTTGATCACTTCCTTGCAATAAATGGTTTATATTGGCGACAGCAAGGAAGATGGGTTTTTACGAACAGTCGCTTGGAAACACGGATCGGTTGTTCTGATCGATCAAACCAAATTACCTAACAAGTTAGAGTATATTAAATTTGATAACTACGAACAAGTTGCTAATGCTATAAAAAATATGGTAGTAAGAGGTGCTCCTGCAATAGGAGTGTCAGCTGCTTTTGGACTTGCTCTCGCAGCTACGCGTAGTAACTCAAGAACTCTAGAAGAACTCTTCGCAGAGATGTATAAAGCTTATGAGATCTTGAGATCCACTCGCCCTACAGCCGTCAACCTCGTATGGGCACTCGAACGGGTTATGAAAAGGGCAAGAGAACAAAATAACATCGTCGCTGTGAAAAAGGCAACTCTTGAAGAAGCTTTAAAAATGTCTGAAGAAGATATTCAAAATAACAGACAGATGGGGATCAACGGTGCTTGTTTGATAGAAGAAGGCGATGTGATTTTGACACACTGCAACGCTGGATCACTAGCAACAGTGGGTTATGGTACAGCTTTGGGAGTCATACGCGCAGCCAACGAAGCTGGTAAGCACATAAGAGTAATAGCTACAGAAACTCGCCCCGTTATGCAAGGCTCAAGATTGACCACATTTGAATTACAGCATGACGGCATCGATGTCAGTCTAATTCCAGACACAGCTGCAGGATATATGATGTCTAGTCGCAAGATAAAACGTGTTATAGTTGGTGCAGACAGAGTTTTACGCACAGGACACGTCTTCAACAAGATTGGAACATATCAGGTGGCAGCGATTGCAAATTTGCATAAAATACCATTCCATGTTGCCGCTCCGCTTTCTACGTTTGATTTGGATAGTAACCCAAGCGACATAGTTATCGAAGAACGTCCAGTAGAGGAGGTCGTCAAAATAGCTGGGAATAGGATTGCACCTCAGGGAATTCGAGTATTTAATCCGGCGTTCGATCTAACTCCACCTGAATTCATCTCTAGCATTATTACTGAAAGGGGAGTTCTTCAACCTCCTTTTGAAGAAAGCTTGAAAAAAATATTAAGTTAAAACTCTTGTTTAGAAATAGATATGGTAGTACGGAAAGTATTTATCGCGTAGGTGTTCAATAGCCGTCGTGTATGTCAGCACCGCAAGTTACTAAGGACCAAATATATTCTGCACTACGGAAGTGCATGGATCCTGAGATTCCTGTGAACATAGTCGAGCTCGGCCTGGTATATGGCGTACAGGTTAAACCTGAAAACAATAATGTGGATATAAAGATGACTATGACAACACGAGGTTGTCCACTTCATGAGACTTTGGTTAGCGATGTTAAAAGGCATGTGGCAAGGATTAATGGCATAGGTGACATCGATGTGCATATAGTATGGGATCCCCCTTGGAGTATCGAGAAGATGGATCCTGTTGCTCGTGAGAAAATGGGATTTGGCAAGCCTAAGCTGCGATTCCAAGTAGACTATGAAAAGTATCAACCCTTAAAGAGAGGCAGACTAACTAAGCAGAAGGATGGATCTCTTGCACTCTTGAATGAGAGAGAACAAGGATTTATGGTAAATCATGCGATAGTAGATTTTTGGGAGAGTTGTGACGGCACAAAAACAATTAATGAGCTCACAGATCAGTTTTCAGGTAAGCTTGCTTTGCCGAGGGAACAGGTCGAACAAGAAGTAGTACAGCTAGTTCAGCAGCTTCTTGAAGGAGAACTACTCAGATCTTGACAAGGCTAAGGACACAAGAAAATTTATCCACCTCTCCTGTCATGCATGTCATCAGATAAACTAATGAAGTTAAGCTTATCTTTGAACGGATCCTCAAAAGTGATAGTCGAATTTGGAATGGGTGATGGTCGACTCCTAAAAAAATTCGTAGAGAAAGGTTCCGATATCAAATTAAAAACTAACATTACAACTCCCACATACGTTGGAATCGAGTTAGACAGGAAACAGTTTGAAGTTGCAGAAGGACACCTCAAAATTAACGAAAATGTTATTTTATTGAACGCGTCTTTTGAGGAGGTTCTCCCCATGTTCCCGGATGGCACTATTGATCAAATTCTCGATGTACTTCCAGATCCTGAGTTTATTGACAAGCCAAATCAGAAGAGATGGCAATCATTCTATGAAACCGTGTATTCAAAATTAAAGACTGGCGGATTACTACGCCTCGTTACCGAGATAACTAATGATCTCCTTGAACCCATTGAAGATGAAGCATACTACAATTGGGTTAATTGGCTATCAGGAGTGTTTCGATCCATAGGATTTACGATAAGAGATTGCATAGACAGAGCTCCCCATGAGTACTCCACCAGGTGCTTAACCCAATTCATGGGCGATCCTGAAAGAATAAGAATAGTGACTTTGGATCTAGTCAAAGGGCATCATGAATTGTGAATTAATGTTTGCTTATCTTAGTCATTGATTTGAACGAAGAAAAACAAGCTATAATGAGCATTTCTAATTAGGTCTCAGGTGTCGCATAAAATGATGATTTAACGCACAGTCTTTAGAACAGAATTCTGCGCTACAATTTCCTTTTGCGCATGGCAGAGGATCGAGATTATCAATTTTTTTATTACAGTAAGTACAATATGATTCCAAATTAAGGAAATCACCGTTCGCGTAATCTCCACACCTTCTTTTTTCTTTGAACCATAGAATATCAAGATTTGATTTCTCTGCATAGGTCGTAACCATATCGTATGCTTCATAAAAACCTGGCGCACGGAATTGTCTGACAAATGACTCTTGCTGAGTTCCTCTGGACCTAGAATTGATAAATTCGACAAGCCATTTCTCCCGTGGTAGGATATCATTCTCGTTTAAGACAGTTTTTTTCTCTTCAATCTTTCGGGCTCTCCTGTTTTCGCTCAATATGCTTAATATGTTATTACGATGGAATATCTTTTTAAATTATTTAGTAAAAAGTACCTCACGGTCGTACATAGATTTCTGCGCTTCTATACGCCCGTGCCCGAAGATAAAAAACTTCGTGCTGGAACACATGAAGTTATGCCATTCCAACCTAGAGTTATCCATGTACTGTAGCTATTTATTTCGAATCCTGCAGAGCGCAGTGAAAAAAATTACTTAGCTCAGATACCGGGATTCGCTTCTGCTGCATTGAATCCCTATCTCTGATAGTGACAGTATCATTCTGCATTGTGATTTTATCAATTGTGACTGCAAATGGAGTTCCAATTTCTTCAAGCCGTCTATATCTCCTACCTATTGATCCTGACACGTCCAAAAAGGTGTCAAAGTCTTGTTTAAGATCTGCAAAAATTCCCTCTGCCTTTTCCGCCAGTCCATCTTTATTCATCAGTGGAAGTACCCCTACTGAGACAGGAGCGAGATATGGTTTAAGCTTCAATACAATTCTGTTATCATGTTCGAAGTCCTGAAAGTAACTATGTTCCAATATAGTGTAAAGGCTTCGATCAATTCCCATAGAAAGTTCAAAGACGTGAGGCAAAACCTTTGACTGGTCTAATGGATCAATCACCTCAAGATTTTGCTTGCTTGTTGCAGAATGTCCTTTCAGGTCATAATCGGATCTATAATTGCACGCCACAAGTTCCAGCCATCCGATACTTGTCTCTACTTCAAAATCGAATGCGATAGAGGCGTAGAAAGCTTTTTCTGTATCAGAGAGCCGTCTAAACCGCGTTCGCTTCATGTCTATCCCGGTTTTAGAGTAAAATTCGTTCAGAAGAGACAAATAATACCCTACTAATCTGTTCGGCAAAATCCCTTCTTGAACAGCTTCTCCGGCCTTTACTTGAGTCACTGTCTCGCGTTCTTCATAAATATTTAGAACGGTATTTTTAACCTGTTCAAACCTAGGCAAATCATCTAATTTGCTGGGATTACAGAATACTTCAATCTCAGCCTGATAGAATTCGCGAAGCCTTAATAGACTCTGCCGTGGCGCTATTTCGTTTCTGAAACTCTTGCCAATCTGGGCTATGCCCAATGGAAGTTTCCCCCGCATTGTTTTGAATACTCTAGCAAAATCTACAAATATTGTCTGGCAGGTCTCGGGCCTGAGATATGCTTCCTCTGCAGCTGGGCCTATTCCTACCCTGAACATCATATTGAATCTGGTTACATCCCCGAAATCTCCGTCACAGTTCTGACATTTGAGTTCGTATTTCGTGATAAGTTGAGATATCTCCTCGTCTAACGCTCGTTCCGACACATTTTCACCTGTTTTTTCACTGATATATCTGTCCGCTCTAAAAGTAGAATTGCACTTTTTGCATTTTATGATAGGATCCGTAAAATTACCTATATGTCCAGAAGCTACAAAAACGCTCTTGCTCATAATTTGAGACCCGTCGATTTCCATCATACTATCACGTCTCACAAGTTCTTTTCGCCATAGGTCAATGAACTTGTTTTTTATACTAACCCCCCTAGGACCATATTCCCAAAAGCCTGCTGGAGCATCAGCATAGATCTCACAACTTGGAAAATAAAACCCTCTTTCGAGAGCGAGTTTCATAATGAATTCGTAATTACTCATTTCTTACCAAGAACCTAATGATATGCTTTAAATTTGTTGTCCACCAGACATCAGGAAAGTTTTCGTGGTACTCTAGTACAGGACTAACCTCTCATTCTCTTGGCAAGCTGTAACACTACCCTTAAATTGTCTATATCATGTCTAGTATCATCCACTGGGGTTTCCATTATCATGGGCAAACTCATGAGTGACTTGTGGTTTAGTAGTGCTTCAAATCCAGTATTTCCTATTTTTCCAAGCCCGATATGTTCATGACGATCCACTTTGGAGTTTAGATCACCTTTCGAATCGTTCAAATGTATTGCCTTCAACTCATTACTTCCTACGCTTGAGTAAAAATGATCTACCATTTTTTCAACATCTTCTTTTTTCCGCAAGTCATAGCCCGCAGCAAATGCATGACAAGTATCTAAACAAACTCCGAAGGTTCCATCGTCATTTAGCTTATCAAGTATTAGCCTAATCTCTTCAAACTTGCTACCCAGGCTATTTTTTTGACCTGCCATATTTTCAAGTAGTATTTGAACTAAGGTTTTTTTCTTTTGCCTACGAAGAGAGTCTTCAACGGCATATTTACAACCCTTCACTAGTTGATTTATACCATTCTCAGTTCCCTTTCCAAGATGACTTCCAAGGTGAATTACAAGATATGATATTCCTAACAGACCACACCTATGCATCTCGGCTGCAAGTGTATCAACTGATTTTCTATACAATTCGCCATCTGGAGATGCCAAGTTAGGGAGATAGGGCATATGTACCAATACTGAATCCCGTGATATCGAGCTTTTGGCTAATTTAGTTTGAAAATTCTTTATATCGTCTTCTACAAGTGGCTTTGTAGCCCACCCGCGTGGATTTCTACTAAATATTTGAAATGCACCACATCCCATCTTTGATGCATTGTCAACTGAATTTGAAATGCCACCGGCAATAGAGACATGGAAGCCTATTCGAATAGTCATTTGATATGGGACTCACCCAAATGACTTACATTTAAAAATTCTGTGGCACGATGTCGAAATGCATGCAATTTTTATGTTAGTACGCTGATAAGATCTTATCGAATATTGTCTATAAGAATTGGAACGGGAGATCTCGCAAAGTATCCCTTCTTGAACGAAGCCTCTGACTATGTCAGAGAAACTCATTTTGATATTCAAGAATTTAACAGACCCGAAATGAAGCATATTATAGACAGAGCAGCTCATAGGTTAGAGAGAGAAGTGGCGAAAGGGCTGCCTGATGAAAGACTGGACAGGTACGAAATTGAAATTCTTACTTTTTTGGTGACGCTAATAATAGTCAAATCAATTGGAACGGAGGGTGTCTTGAGGAAGCATTCGCTTTTCGAAGCTAGGAGAGCAGAGAAATTCCTTAGTGAAGACCTAATAAGGGAGAAAAATGAACAAAAGAAACGATTAATTCTATCGACTGTATTTAGAGAGTTATTTAAAGTCAATGTTGAAGTTAGTGAAAATAACAGTCAATTGTTTAAAGTTAAAATTACAGATTATTTAATGAGAGCTTCCCACTTTCATGAACAAGAATGGAAATTAATCAACAGGTTGGTCTATAATGGTTTCGTGTATCTAGATGCGGATGAGACTGTAAGACTAATTAGAAGCGAACTTGGTCAGCTCATCTACGACAAGGTTAAATCGATGACCCTCTCAACACTGCCTCAGGCCATCAAAACCAAAGTCGATGAATTAAAGGTGCAATTAGCACCTCATTATCAATATCAAAAATACAAGATTCAAGAGTATCCTCCATGCATCAAACATGCTCTGGAAGGAATGAACAAAGGCGAAAATCTTTCACACTCTGCTAGATTGATGCTTGCAACTTTTGCACTCGCAATTGGAAAGAGTATCGAGGAAATAATTACGTTGTTCCATAACGCCCCTGATTATAATGAAAAAGTTACAAGATACCAGATCGAGCACCTCGCAGGACTTAGGGGAAGCGGCACAAAATACTCAGTTCCTTCTTGCCAGAAATTGTTAAATCAAAATCTTTGCTTTGCAACCGAACAATGTAATGGGATAACAAACCCAATTCAATTTGGCAAACCGACGACGCCGAAGAAGGAATCAGCCTAGTCGTCAAATTGATTGGCAGAAATAAATCAATAGAGAATGAAAGCATAACGGTCGTCAAAGGCGCGTTTAGAGAATATTACTTTAATCACATTAATCTGCTTGAGACACCTGAGCATCTAGAACAACATGAATTCGGATACGTTCCGTTTGGATCAGGAATGATCAGACATTTATCATTTAGAAATAAAGGCGATCTAATTGCTACTTTAGTACGCGATGTTCCTACAGATTTCTATTGTTCCAATGCATATTACAGATTTCCTACTTATTCCATGAAGGAAAAACAGTGGTTAGGGGCAGATCTAATTTTTGACATTGATGCAGAAGATTT
>JASHSN010000311.1 GCA_030038695.1 Nitrososphaeraceae archaeon | reverse complement strand
CATTGCTTCAACTAGTGATCCCCAAGCAGTAAGAAAGGTCTCTGGAATTGGAGCCAGCGTTTGCCAAGGAAGATTCGAACTATTAGTTATAGGAATAACGTGCTCAGCAGGAACTAGCGTATACTCGGCATAGCCTCCATCGTATTGGCGACCCATTCCACCCATTAATGCTGCAACAGGCTGACCAACCATAATGCCAGTATCTGGCGGTGCTGCTTCGACAATGCCAACGCACTCTATACCAAGAATACGAGGAAATTTGACATCAGGAGAATCACCCCGTCTTGTGAATATTTCAGAACGGTTTAGTCAAATGCTTTCACTTTGATCAGGACCCAACCTGGACGAAGTTCTGGTGTGGGAACTGTATGAATTTGCAGAACTTCGGGCCACCAGCCCTTTCAACTACAATTCCTTTCATTTGACTCATCGTAATAAAAGTAGAGTAGGATAAAACATCATCTACTTCTTTAACATAAAGTCAAAACGGCTTATCCTGGTAGGAACAACTACTTGGTATTGTCTGTATCTATTGCCGCTTTGGCTATTCCAATTGTATTTCGTGTTTCGTTTGTTGTCTCTGCGACAGCGCTGGCTAGGTCCTTGATAGTTCCTCGCTCCTTTAGATCTTTAACAGTTTCGTTTACTTCGTTTGCGATATCACGAATAGCAATAGTGGTTTCAAGTATTGCGCGTGCTATCTCTTCAATTGCACCAGTTCTAACTAGTGTGTGTAGTAATTGTTTCGTGGTAGATGATGATTCACGAATATCTGTAGCAGCATTTTTAGACTCGGCGTGATCAGAGTAATCATGTATCCTTACAGAGTTATCATCAGAAGACATTTCCTATTCATGTGTGTATTAAACAATATCAACTTTTACTTTTTAGATATCTTATCATGAAACTAGACAGGACCACAACAATGTCAAAACAGGTACTCCGCTCGTTGTGGCTATAAATTAATGGGCAATAATGCAATCGTCCAAAAATAGAGAATCTACAGCCTATCAACAAGGCCCATATACAGTTTAGCTGCATCAGCTAGTGCCTCAACTGGTCTTTATCATGAACCGTGCGATCTACATGCTAATCATGATATGCAAATAACCCGGGTAGCGGTCGTGTTTTTTGAAGTGACAGAAGAAGAAATCATTGACAAAACAAAAGATAGAGAAACACGTCATCATTAAAGTTTAAAGCATATGGAGAGGTAGCACGTAGTGTAATGGCTGCAACTGGTAGAATATTTGCAAATATCATTCTATAAAATGCATGATGTTGTTTCAAATTATTAAAAGGATTGTCTCCTAAGTAGTCGTTAGAAAAAGTCTGAAACTTGAATTGATTTTTAACCTGTCAGAGTATGGGATATACATGTTTAATGGACCACGTTACTTTACCGCTAATCAATCTAGTCCAATGATGAAGAAATCATACAGGATGTGGAATATAATCAATCAATCCATTAATTTTGGAATTCCGGAACAAATTGGAAGGGGGTCAAATGCAAGATGAATGATGAATGACGAAGGTTTCGCGACAACACATGAGAATACGATACCAAGGTGAATTAATACACGAATATCAACTTATCATTTTCATGGTAGATGTCCCACTTAAGAACCAGTCTTGCGAGATTATCTTCGATAAACGTACGCTAAATATGCTTTTTTGCCAGTGGATGTTGCACTCAACAAAATAAAATGATAAAAATCAATATTATTTTTCAATCTACCTTATAGAATAAAATCTGGGTCTTTAGAATATGATAGGCTGCTCTGTTCATACACATTTCTTTGACGATAATTGTATGGAATGTAAGAAAGAATATAGAGAAATGAAAGGAATTGTACAATCAACTCTATCAAATGAAGATAGTCAATGTGATAAAGCAACAAGAGTGCATTCTAATATAGAAAAATACAAAGAATTCAGTGAAGAACGTGCAAAGAAATTGTATGAGGAACTATTGGTTCAATATCTAAAAAAAGGCTGTAATGAAATTGAAGCTGCTGAAAGAGCTAAAAGCATCATAAGAAAACAGTGTAGCATGCGTGGGATATCATCGTGGAATTGGATTTAATATGGTCTAGTCGAAGACCTTTTGTTGCCATGTGAACCGTTCTTCCCGGTTTGCGAAGGGATGGCCATAGGGTATTGATGAATCTATTCCTTCAATATAGAGCACATTGCTTTTGAGGTTTGGGGTATGAATAACTGCCGACTCGAAAACAAACGGATATTCTATTTGATATGAAATATTCTTGAACTACGTCGTATTTTATATCTATATTGCTTTTAGTCTCTCTAGGTGCCTGATACATGTCTGTATACCTCTACTCTTGCAGAGCTGTGCAAGTGTAAGGTGTTAGAGCATTTGGGGCATATTGTCAAGCAGCGACATACGCTCCAGAATGGATTTAAGACTTGTAGTAGATAGTTGTAAAAATAGTTCTTGCCTGTGCACGATATACAGGATTCGTGCAAAAGATCTGATATAGTTTCCTGATATAATTGTCTGAAGGGTATTCGTCCCATGCTCTCGGTGAGGAAGTAGAGCATATGCCGAGGACAGTTTTGTTGTGGCAAGGGGAGAGGTGTGGTCCGAGTGTCAGATTCTACCTCTAGAAAGCTTCCTGATCCATAAAGGCAATACCGCGAGAAGATTGTCCACAACCTATTCCATTCCAAGGCTGTTTGGTTTGCCCGGGAGCCTTATAATTTTCACCGAGAAAGTGAAGAATATATAGTTCACTTCACCAAGCCTAGCCTAGAGACATAACCTCGTCTTCTAGGTCAAATTAGTCTTGGTAAACTGGCTATATGTTATAACGTGCAAAAAATGTGGTTATATATCCACCGAAAAATTACCTGAATTAAAAGCAAAGGAGATGGTACGATCGCATTTGGGCGGTCCTGAGAATTGCACTAGAGGACATGTAAAACTTGTAAAAGTCAGAGCATAAATGACTAGATAATAGATTTCCTGAGTAAGAGGAGATAATAGATCGAATGCGCTCTTATGTCCAAGGTTTACCAGCGATGCCTTCAACTCCATTGTGAAGCATCGTTTCATCGTATAATTGTGTGGAGGCACTATGCTGCTTATAATGCAATCAAGGTGTAACTGGAATTGTCTTTGTTGCAGATGACGACAGGTGGGCGGCGTCACCAAGGAAAAATGCTTCAATTTTATGTGTACCTGGGCCTAGGTCGGCATGGGTGTTGTAGGTACCGAATTTATTAGTTGTGACAGCAGTCTCTTGTTTACCTTCGCCTGTCCCGGTAATCCATATAGCAGCTCCACCTACTTTTGAATCCTCAAAGGTCAGTTTGCCAAACAAGCTTACGCGTAAGGTGCCTGCGGAGCCGACTTTTCCGCTGTTTGGATACGAGCCTAATGTTAAAGTTGTGGGCTTGGCCTGAGCGAATGCTTGGTTCGTTATCGATATCCAGGCTAGTACAGATAGTGTCAGAATTGCCGCTATCCTAGATATTGCGATTGCTTTGTGTGTCATATTCTGTAAAAAAGGGTTTGATAACCGCTATTTCGGGGCCGTCACTTGTAGTTGTGGTGCTGGTGAAGCCGCTCCCAGACCCCCTACGGCTTTGTAGCCTCCTTGCCCCCCTGTGCCCGTAAGAGGCAAGATACCTGATATTACTTGCCGTACTTTCGATAGCTCCTGCGCTAGATATGGTACTTTCTCGGTGGTGGCAGGGGCTTTGAAACCGTAGTCAGCTGCTACGTGTGTTGCTGGAAATAATATTGTTCCTATTCCTATTGCTAAAGCAATGAGACTGATTTGTTTTATCATCCTAGGTTATTTCCTATAGTCAGATAACAGTATTATACCTATATTATATAACATTCCTATAGTGATAGACTTCCCCTATGTTGAGGTTTGTATCTCGGTTTTCGTAAAGTGTGGGGGTAATGGTTGCGGTCATACAAGTGGTATTTACATCAAAGTCGGGGATTGTGGGTAATGTGCTGCTGACACATTGTGGAAAGGAATGTACCCGGATGTTAAAACCTCCACCGACAATTTTAGGTAACACTTCCTCTTTATAAGATTTAGCAGCCACGAATATCTATAATCCGGCGTAAGGTTTGAGATTTTAGTACATATCACTAAATGATGATATCCAGCCTTGAAACTAATTTTCTCATATCTACTAAGATTTTCGCTTTTGAGCCCATTTTTCTGCAAATTTCCATAAACATTACATCGAGGACTACCAAACTACTATGGTACAATTACCTAACTAAAATACATTACAATAATGTTGGGGCATCGAGGTTGCCAATCATTTGGTCAACATATATTGACTCGTATGCCTGAATCCCACAAATGGAATTCGTATGTAGTACTTATGCTCTGTTAAGATATGTTATTGAAATTATCCAACTCCTACAACTCTTACATTAAATCCTTTTCAATAAAATGTTGAGTAACAAGGAAGAGTATGCCGATTGCGTGAGTGCTAAGGGCGAGAATTTTTCCACAGAGGTTTTGTTTATGATTCTCATCTTTGAACAACAAAAAATGATCAATGAATTGATAACAAGGTTGGCGGAGGAGAAGCTTAATAGAATTTGTGTCTCCATCTAAAAAGGAGAGACGATCCTGGTATAAACACCTGATTATTCCAATCGTACTATCCACTCCTAAATCGTTGTCTATAACTAATCCGGGAGTTGCGAGCGTCTGTTTTAAAAGGAGTATATGATCAATACTTCCTAATCAATAGTTCTCTATACTGTTACCTCAACAGATATAGTGGTTTTACCCTACTCATTATCTACCCATTATGTGAACCTGTTTTTGGTAGATCCGTTTGACATTTTGGAGTGAATCTATATCTGAGACATTTTTGTCTACACGTATATTCTTTATTCTTGGAAAACGCAATGCAAAACCGCTATCATGTCTATTACTTTTTTGGATACTGTCAAACGCAACTTCTAAAATTATTTCTGGCCTTACTGTTATTCTAGTGCCCTCATCTTTTATAATAATTGATTGTAATTTTTTTGTTGTCTCTAGAATTTCATCATCGGTTAATCCGGAATAGGCCTTACCAATTGTTCTTAAGTTACTAACACTATTGTTCTCAACATCTCTTACTGCAAACGTATAATCAGATAACACACCTGCTCTCTTTCCATGCCCATATTCAGCAATTACAATGACTGCATCAATTGTGTCTAGCTCTTTCTTAAGCTTCACCCAATATCTTCCTCTTTTTCCAGGATGATACTGAGAATCAGGATCTTTTAATACCAGTCCTTCATGACCAATACCTCTGCTTTTCTCAAACATCGCAATAATTTCTTCCTCTGAATTAGTAAGCTTATATATTGAGTTAATGATAGGATCTTTAAAAGATATATTTGACAGAATTTCTTTTCTCTCTCTAATTGACTTTTTAATTAGGCTTTCTCCGTTGAAATACATGATATCAAATACTACATATAAAAGCGGGGTTTCTGTCATGATTTTTTCTGTCAGATTCTTTTTGTGAAGTCTTTTTTGGAGTTCTTGGAAATGAAGTGGTTTACCGTTTTGAAAAGCAATCACTTCTCCGTCCAGAATAAAATCTATATCTGAGAATAATGTTGATGATAACAGTTTCAAATTCACTCCACCATTAGCTAATTCGGGAAATGCGTTTGTAATTTCAGAAAGCTTACGAGAAAATATTCTAATTTGTTGTCCAGACTTATGCATTTGTGCTCGTATACCGTCATATTTGAACTCACAAATCAAAGGTTTTTGATAATAGTTGATTATCTCCTCTGCACTAAACATCACATCTGCTAACATGTAACTTATAGGTGTAAGTGGTTTGATAAGCGAGGTATGCAGTAGGTTCCTCTTGGCCAACAATACGACCTTGGAAATATCTCCCGAAACGAGCATCGATTCTCTAACATCTTTAAGATCTTGGTGAAATACTTTTGATATAGCAGTTTCAACCAGACCTTCTGTCAGACCAATCCTCATTTCTCTATTTATAATTTTTATTAGATATTTTGCCTCTTGCGGTGAGCTGTCGACAAGTAGTCCTTTCAAGATGCTTTTCTTTTCTTTACCAGAACCAGAGCCTATAGTATCTGCAATTTCCTTAAGTCGGCCATATATGGATGATAACGTTAAGCGTTCCCGCTGGAAAAGTGAAACCACATTCTTCTTTGATACTGCATACTCAGATAATGCACCCATATCTCCATGTTCCAAGTAGATTTTCTGTATTTGATTTGAATCAAGAGTAGCTATTTCGGAGAGTACTTGTATTATTGTACTGTATCCCAAATTCATCACAAATTTTGAACCTTGTGGAAATATTCTACCAGCGAAGAAAAGAACAGCTATAGGTAAAGATTCTTCATCATCGCTTAAAGAATAAAGGTAGTCAGAAAGGATATTTATTTTCATGTTCTTACTACTAGTTGCTCGTATTTGTTCACAGGTATCTACAAAATGTGAAAAACAAGTTGGACAGTTACTAGAATGAATGGAGATAATACATACACCACCTTCCTTTTAGTGAGGTGGAGCATTAGATTATAAAAAGGAAACAGTCCACTCATAATAGTGACAATGATCAGCTACGGATATTATATATTTTTGTAGAACATTTGATGTAAGGATATTATTACAACGGCTAGATAGAAAAAATTACTTGTTGATCGTTGGGACGAAATGAGAGTTGAAATAAATTCCATAACGGATAAAGGGGTTCTCTCTTGCCGTGAGAAAAAGATGATGGTCCGGCACTAACCAGGGGTATATAGAATGTCTAAGGTCGCCATTTCGTTAGTTTTTTCGCTGCGATCACTACATAATCGAGAAATAGACTTATCTTCGAATTCACTATTCTATAATATCAAACTGTAAGTAAAAGATTTGTAAACCAAAATCAAGAGTTTTTTTGTTCTTTTAGAGTCGCATCACTGTACAATCACAATACGAAAACTGTTATATTGCAATTTTCATCGTCGAGAGTATTCATCGCACCTAGACTTGGTCGAGCTGAGCCGAGCTCATAAATGCTGTATGTAAGGTAATCTATGTTATCTTTTATAAAAATCGATATATAACTGGTTACTAGCCTTTCAATAAGGCAAACATCTTGGCATACAAGAGATCATCTGATAGGATGGAAGTTCAAAAAATATCGCGAGTTAACGAATTTCTAGACTCCAAGAATCGTGCAAGTCCAAATACCAGTAAAGCTTATCTCAATACCTTGGTTCTCTTTAACATTTTTCTCAAATCTCAATCCCATGATGCCGAAACAATAGTCCAATCCATTATAGACAACAAAACAGATCTCTACAGATTGCTAGATAATTTTGTGGGTTATCTAAAAAACAACCGACCAAATCTCGCTCCAAATACTGTCAAGCAGTATATAATAGGCGTCAAGTCCTACCTACTATTTTGCGGATTTGAAATCACTACTCGCAAGTTCCATGACAGGGTCACAATGTCCCCTGTGGTCCAAGAAGATGAGCAACCGATAGATATAAC
>JASHSN010000004.1 GCA_030038695.1 Nitrososphaeraceae archaeon | reverse complement strand
TGTTCAATATCTTCAGACCTTGTATGAAGTGACAATTGCTTTATACGTTGTTGTACAACAGTTAATGACGACTTATCCCAAGGTTCAGGAATATGGTCATAGCCTAAAACTGATATCCTCTATCATCTGCTGTGACCATATGCCTTTCTCGTCAGTTGGGTATCCGTATGAAATCTTTTTGACCGTCTGAAACTAAGTGATGATATTCTAGAAGATAGTTTCCTACGAGCCAATTTTTCAAAGCGTGGATCAATTGCTCTTCTATCTCTATGGGCAGATAGAGATTTTGTAGACTGACGCTGTCTGGAAGGACTGGATTCGCTACTTGTTCAATATCTTTGTATCCATGATCAGCGTATATGTCTACCAGAGTCTTTGCAATGTCTTCTCTATGCATCCCTAATCGGATGTGATTACTAATCAACGCTGCCTGCTTTACCGCAGTAGTAGACATTTTTAACAAGGAGTACCCGTGACTATATGTATACCCAGGTTATTTGACATTCTAGACAGGAGAACCTTCGTTGAGATTTGGCCCAAACATAGTATACATGCCGACACCCGACCTAGGTTCTGGGTTCGCTTTAATGTCCCAGGCCTACCACCTGTTAGGACGATTGCCACTGTGGGCATGCACTATGACCCCATCCCCTGCGCATGGTACCACTAACATTAATCACAGCTATAGGATACTCCGTCAGGATAGGTCACCGCCAAATAACATATACCTGCAGATGTCAGTGAAATTTGCACTACAGAAGTTCGGTTATTTCCAAAAGGGGAGACGTGAAAGCAATGACGGAATCAACAGAATGTAAGACTTGTGGTAATGGTACACTCACAAATGTTAGATCAAAACTACCACTTCTTGACAGCTATGAGTGGGTCATTGATACTTACTAACCCTGAAAACACCTATACCGAATAACGTAAGCGTTACCAAGAAAATCACATGTGATACTTCTATATCTGCACCTGGAATTACTATGTCTTCTATATTAGAGCTAACGTCAAATAGGTACATTGCCTCAATAACTGATAGTGAAAGAAAGGCAAACATCATAAAAAGTAGCCTTGACCTTCCATTTCTTAGATAAGCAAATATAGAAACTGCCCCGAGAAAAATGGCTATGATAAGGCTAGCTACATGTAGAAGTATGTGGTAAATCGTAGATGTATCACTAATATGAGGCAGAATCACTGGTACTGTCAATATGGCTATTGTGACTACTGTTATAATTGCAAGCAATTTCGGCTTACTCGACGTAATATTATACAGATGATGCCTAATTGTTTGCATATATTTTTAAATTATCAGCCTAACGTATATATCTCTTGGTGCAAGAATAGAAGATCCAATGAATCAAAATGCTCTTGCTTGGATCAAACTAACAAGAAACATTCCCCAATATGATCAACACTTAATCTCCCAGTCTGTTAATTGCAACTGGACACGAGTTCATTGCAGAGTCACTTATTGCTTATTCATATTCATTGATGATCCTTTACTTGGCATACTCATTCCGGGCATGGCCAACTTAAGACTATATGCAGTTATAAGCGTTGGATGTAGTTTACCATGAACTAGCTCCATTACATTCACAAATGATGACTTATTATTTACAGCATTTTTTAACTGATCCAGATAATTCATTATATTACTATTGTATTTTGTCGCGTTGGCCGGTGCTATAGGTTTCAAATTCTTGTCAAATACTTGTTGCGCAACATCAGCCAAGGATTCTGCTGTCTGATAAGCCGTCAAATTCTTAATCGTAGCAGGCGACTGGTTCATTACATTGGTTACTGCAGTTTCAGACATTCCATTTCCGCTGTTGGCATTCATATTTATTGATGATCCTTTACTTGGCATACTCATTCCAGACATTCCATTTCCGCTGCTGGTATTCATATTCATTGATGTTCCTTTACTTGGCATACTCATGCCGGCCATACTCATTCCACTCATATTCGCTACTGTACTAGGTGGCAACCCTAGCGCAGCACCATAGTTATTGTATATTTCGTTGCCGAAATTGGCGAGCACTAACGCCTGAGTCTTTGGATTGTCTATTAGATCCTTACTAATCCTCACAGAAACCGCTTCGTCTAAAAGGTTTCCAATATTGGTCACTTTCGATTGCACTGAACTGGAACTAGAATTAGAGGATGATGAGGCAACAGTAGTTTTCAAATCATTTAAATAATGCACCAAGTCGGCCGTTACTCTTGGGTTTCTCTCCGATATTTCTAAAGTCCATGTCGTGTTCACGACAGGGTCTTTTTGGAGAAATAATTCGTCAGCGGCTTTGGCGTGGTCCTGAGCCTGTTCGGTGTTATTTGAAACATCATGAGCAACAAGCTGGGTTTCAGCCTTTATTTTATTTATCATAGTTAGAAATAATGCATTTTCGTTTTGAGAAAATGTATGAGCAAGCAAGTTCGGGTTAGGAAACAGCAAAAAAGATAGAACAATTACTATACTTAGCGGGATTAAAACCCTTTGCATTTTCCTAAGTTAATGTATTATTACAGTTATTAATCTTTGTGGTATACTCGTCGAATATACTCTAGATATTCCTAATGTTATCTATTTTCTAATTTTTTATTATATTGTTGGAGCATTCATCGAATACTCTGCAATCCTTAATAACTTCTTAGTTGAAAAATTAGTATGGTAATTGATACCAAAACCAAGAAATACGTTACTATGTGCAGCGCAGCCTTTCTTACTGCCATCCTGATGTTCTCAATGACTGCACATAGCACCTCCGCACACATGAGACAACTGCTACATATCGGAGGAAAACTATATTTACTTGAAGTCGGTTCTCAAGTCGAACCCCCCTATGTAGGTGACAAGAATGCAGTAGATTTCTTTGCTTGGAATCCTAATCCAAAGGATCCATTGAATGATTCTGCAACAGGAATGAAAAATATCACAGGATTAGACAAAGATGTTCATGCAGTAGTAACAGCTGGCTCAGTCAGTAAAACGTTGGACTTTACTCCTAACCCTAGCAATACAGCAGAATACGATGCCACATACTATCCTACCGCTCCAACTACATACACATACTGGCTAGATGGTAAGATAAACAATACCCCTATTCATATAGGCTACAGATGTGCTCCTGGCACAGGTGATGATACTCCTGGAAACAAGACAAAAGCAGATGTATTCTCCTGGTGTAGTTAGACTGCAAGTTGCCGGTGGGTACGCTTGTCCAATACCCAGAGTAAACATTCCATGATAGGGAAGAAAAAGTTAATAGTGAAGTGTTGTGACAACGACAAACTCCCAACTTTTTTTAATATTTCAGATTACTGTAAGTTTTAAGTACAAAGAGTGTTGTAGTTATAAATATGTTAAACCATAAAAAGATTCCAAAAAATAATTGCATGGTTATAGTATTATTTATTATAGCATCCGTAATAATAGCTACCGGACTTCCCTTAGGATTGTCTATTCCACATTATGCTTACGCACATTCCCTTCCTATGACTGCAATTCCAGCTGAAAATTCCGTAGTACCAAAAGGAGCACCGCTACCATCAAAAATAATAAGTCAAGTGTCATATCTAATGTCGTCATACCATCTACCAAATGTTTTGTCCAGATATTCTGATATTGCAGTTTTTTGCTCTTCTATATGATCGTAGAATCTGTTTGCACATATGTTTGATTTTAT
>JASHSN010000038.1 GCA_030038695.1 Nitrososphaeraceae archaeon | reverse complement strand
TTGACTTGCCAAAACTTGCGGGACAAATGAGCTTTGCGCCACTAGTATTTTCCTACCCCGTTGAGCCGTTGTTTATGCCGCCAGTACACCTTACGACACCACTACACGTTACTACACCACCCGTCGCGCCAACGCTTTTATGAAAGACACGCAAGAAGAAGAGGACCACAGTATCATGAAGAAGGACCTGATTTGGTCTGGTTTTCTGCTCATATCGCATGTGAAAGTGTGCTCCTGCTCGCAGTCGGTTGGCGAAGATTAATACGAATATAAAGAATCACACTTACGAGTTGAAACCTTGTTTATATTGCTGAGTATCACAGTCGGGGCTTTAACATGTTTGTTTTGCCTGAATAGCGTGGGATTGATGACTATTACCTGCTATTGATATCTAGTGATAACAATGGTAGTAGCTGCCATAACAGAAGTAGTGGCCGACCGGGAAACGGTGATTATAATACTTTCCATTATGATAGTACCTATAATATTTTCCATGGTAATAGTACTTGCCGTGCTTATACGCAAACGTTTGATGGTTTGCCACTATTGGTGTTGTAACAAGCAATATCATGGCTGCAATAGCTACGGTACTTAAAGCTACACTTTTTGAAAACATCTACATATATTATATTTTCTTACAATTAAGAGTTTCGGACCAAATAACGTTCTAAGGGTGTATACGCTCGGCTAGGTGCTTGGAGGATCATTAGCAAACATCGCGGTATTATCCCCGAAGAAATATCCCGTACAATATTCAGACGTATGGCCTGATGGACAAAGGAGGTTATTGTCCCATCTAGCAGTGCCATTACCATTATCGCCGTAGACTAGATCTGCGTCTCGTCTATGGAAACTCCCCCCACTAGAACGCCTTGGCGAGCCTGAAGATATTGCCAACTTGGTCTCATTCCTTGCCGGCCCTGACGGCGGCTGGGTTAACGGTCAGGCCCTGCGTGCCAATGGTGGCCTTGATTAATGCAGCCCTTTCAGTCCATCGATATATATGATGAAACGTACACACCTTATCTGTAATAGCAGGCTAACATATAGAAATTTCTCCTAGAGTATGATGCCTTATCTACTCGATGGAGAATGGAAGGCAAGCAAGGGCCAGCAAATCGTATGAAGATTGAATTCATAACGAAGTCAAAATAGTGTTCGCCACGATTCCTAGGCCTTGCTGAAGAAGGCGGTCAGAGTGTCGGCGACGATCGATATTGTATGTTTTTACATACAATCATATTATATTGTTTATACACATTACAATTTCTAGTAAGTCTTATTTAGATCTTTATATATCGATATATATGCAAACGCAACGAAATTCCAAGAAAAAAGAACAGGATTCGATTCCACAACCTATTAGAGGAAATGATGGATTTGAGGATCGTGGCCCTCGTAATGTTTTACTTGACCAGCAGAATCCGGATTTACTTGTCCCACCAGCTACTGATCATGGTACTCTTCCTAACATGAAATTTTCGTTCTCAATGGCTCACAATAGACTTCAGGAAGGTGGATGGGCACGACAAGTAACAATTAGGGAGCTTCCCATATCAAAGGAGATAGCAGCAGTCAATATGTGCCTAAAACCAGGAGCCCTTCGTGAGATGCATTGGCATAAAGAAGCTGAATGGGCGTACATGCTATGGGGCAGAGCTCGTCTCAGTTCAGTTGACCAAAATGGACAAAATTTCCTAGATGATGTGGGTCCACATGACATGTGGAATTTTCCTGCCGGCATTCCACATTCTATTCAAGGACTCGAAGAAGGCTGCGAATTTCTGCTTATATTTGATGATGGAAACTTTTCTGAAGATTCAACATTTCTTATAACCGACTGGTTTAACTACACTCCAAAGCATATTCTTGCAAAAAATTTTGGCGTATCTGAAAGCGATTTCTCTGAATTACCAACAGATGTTGATCATACGCGCTATATCTTCCAAGGGGAAATACCGGGTCCACTGTCTTCTGATGAAGTTCCTAATAAATTAGGGGAGAGGTCGTTCACCTATCATATATCCGACCTTAAACCCCTAAAGACTAGTGGAGGCACGGTGCGAATCATTGATTCCACCATATTCCCTGCCGCATCAACCATTGCAGTGGGAATCGTGGATGTCGAGCCTGGTGGATTAAGAGAACTGCATTGGCATCCAAACACTGATGAGTGGCAGTATTATCTTGAAGGAAATGGACGGATGACAGTTTTTGCTTCAGAACATACTGCTAGGACATTTAATTATAGTGCAGGTGACGTTGGTGTAGTCCCATTTGCAATGGGTCACTATGTTGAGAACACATCTGATGATACTCCTTTGCGCTTTTTAGAAGTCTTCAGAAGTCCTCATTTCCAAGACGTATCACTAAATCAGTGGATGGCTTTGATACCTCCAGAACTTGTGAAGGAACATTTGGATGTAGGTGATAAAGTAATGAAGTCTCTTCGCAAAGAAAAATGGCCACTTGTGAAATAACATAACAAGTTAAAGAAGACTAAAATGTCAACAGCGAGAAAAGATATCAACCCACCGAAGCCATTGCTGCCGCCGAATAGTGACTTTTATCAACTCGTGGAAACGCGTCCCGCAGAACTCGCGGGGCTGAGACAGGTGGGGACATTCATGGAGAGCGAGGTCGCCGATCATTAACAAGCATTGGGTCGAAGATTCGTTTCCGTTTGAGTTGCTTCCTGCTTTTAAAGACCTGAATTTGGAGTGTCTAGTTAGGATTCACGTCGACTTGTTGTGATAGTTCATTGGACCAGTCCAAGATCGAGGCTCCAGCAATTTCAAGTAATACGAGGGATTTTCTGTTTGTGGTGTTGGCCTGCGTTGCTGGAAGTGTAGATGCTCTTTCTCTTTTTGGACTAGGAGGTGTATTCACCTCAACCTTATCTGGAAACACATTAGTCTTAGCAGCATACCTAGTTCAGGGACACTCTATGAAAGCATTGCTTGCTATATTTGTCTTTGTAGGCTATATTCCAGGCGTTGCCCTGGGTGCCTTTTTCCTAAAACAAGAAAAACACAACACCGAATGGACGAAGCGGGTCACTCAGACCTTAGGCATTGAAGCCATTTTTTTAATGGTACTCGTTGTTGGAACTTACTTTAGTCATAACTATTCCTCATTCGATATATACCTAGTTTTCATCGCTGCCTTTTCAATGGGAATCCAGTATACATGTGCAAAGCGAGTCAATAGAATTGGGGCTAGTACCACGACGATGATCACGGCTACTCTTTCAAAACTTGTTTTACACGTTGTGGATCGATCGAAGGATATTGGCCTGACGACCGGCGCAGCACACGAGAAACGTGAGTATTTGTATCCTAACGAAAGAACTATTTTTCTTGCTTCCGTATGGGGAGGGTTCTTCGCAGGAGGTGCTTCATCTGTAGCTCTTCTTAGTGTGTCGCGTACGGCTGCAGCTGCATTAGCACTAGTGCTGGTCCTGTTTGTTGTTGCATATGCACTAATAAAACAAGCAGAAAAACGCGGTCTTGACACTTGACATAGTTATTATTGAAGACTAACCAGATTTTGTGACAGACTGGTTTAGTTAAGATCCTCGGTAGAATCCTTAAGATGAAAATCTAGAAAAGTAAAGCGTCTCTATACAACGATACTCACTACAAATTTGTATATCGTATATCCACTAACATGTTCACTCCCTGGCAGCCATGTTCCACTTGGACACAAAGTTATTGCTGAGCAGCTTCCTCTCCATTCTCTGGCAGATGACGTTGCTACTGTAAAGCATGCAATTGACCTCATGGGCGTACCAGTAATTCTTGCAGGACATTCATATGGTGGGATTTGTAATCACGAACGCTGCATATGACAATCCTGACGTCAAAGGCCTTGTTTATATTGCTGCCCGTGCCCGTAATGAGGGTCAATCCTTAGGCAATTTCTTTGATATAAAGAAGCTTCCAAAAGATTTGTTGATCATTGACAGTGGAGGATTTGCTTACATAAGATCATTCGCCTTTCATTAATCGAGCACATCGGGATGCATAATCTCCATGAATCGATAATTGTCGCGGTAATCTACCTCAACACCTATGATTACCGGGCCTTGCAATTCAAGAGCTTTCTTAATTGTGAAAGAGATCTGATCGGGCGTTTCTATTTTAAGCCCTTTTGCACCGAAGGCCTCTGCAAACCTGACCACATCAACAGGCCCGAAATCTACGCCGGATGCCCGCCCATATTTTGCAATTTCTTGAAACCGCACCATATCGTAAGAATGATCGATCCAAACCATATGAACGAGGTTGCACCTGAGCCGAACCGCGGTTTCCAATTCCA
>JASHSN010000310.1 GCA_030038695.1 Nitrososphaeraceae archaeon | reverse complement strand
TTTCATAGTTTCCCATATTTCAAAGAAACAGCTGATGGATTGGGTTTCTTTTTAGTTCTCCTTATTTTCATAGAAGCCGGCCATTTTATATGTGTCCCAAAGATTGCCACTTTTGTACTTATCAGTTTTTCATCTCCTGTTATACCGGTTTGTAACCAACACAATTGGTATAGTTATTTGTAAACTAGAATGTCAGAACCAACGAATTCAACGGTTTCGCTTGAATCCAATGTCGCGAATCTGCCTAATAAAGACATGGCTCTTGAACTGCCACGGGAGAGAGACAAATTTGACCCGAATTTGCAACCCACTATCATAGGTAGCGAATTCTCAGATAATACTCATTCAGACTCGATCGACCCAAAAAGTCGACGTATTGCTTCAATCTTGAAATGGATGCTAATTATCATAGGTTTCCTGTCTGGAATGTTCTTCTTGGGTGTTGAACTATTGCAAAAGCATGGTTATGTGAGTATGGTTAATTGGGATAAGCTTGGGAATGACACTTCAACACAGATGCAACATTGGGCTACTAATGCTGACATAACTAATTTACATGGACTATTTCATACGCTTGGAATTCCTGTTAGTGGCGGCTTGGGATTGGGGCTTTTGGCCGGATTTGTAAGGACTAGGTAATTGATCGCTGGGAATTATACTACCATGACTACTAAAGAATGGCATATAGAAATCTGAGAAATGATACAAAAAGAGGAACAGCACGAGATGATATGAGACATGCTACTTGATTTATTTCGTAAGGAGATTGGATTTGAAAACATACACGGCTATGACGATATAAAGGACATAGTAAAACGCGCACTAGATGCCGAAGACAATTATAACCTGCTATTCATTGGACCTCCAGCTAGTGCAAAGACACTTTTTCTGTTAGGAATAATCGAATACAAGAAAGGAGTATACTTTGATGGTAGCAACACAACAAACCGAATATTAGATGTCCTAGAAGAGAAGAAGCCAAAGATTATTTGCATAGATGAATTAGATAAGATGCCCAAACAGTTTCAAGAAAAGTTGCTCAATTTCATGGAAAGTGGGCATATCAAGGTAGACCAGATGCGTAAACGATATGATTTTAAAATCAAGGAGGCAAAAGTATTTGCTGCGTGCAATGAAATCACAAGACTATCAAGACCGTTGCAGTCCCGATTTAGACGCTTGCATCTACCTCGGTACACCGAGGAGCAATTTCTAGAAGTATCGGTCAAAGTCTTGCCCAAGTTGAAGATTGCCCATGTAATAGGAAAAGCAGTATGGGATCAGAGAGGTGATATTCGCGATGTGATCTCAATTGGGAAGTTGGTGCGAAAGAATGATGGTCCTGAAGAAGTCGAGCAGATTCTTGCAACGATGATCAAGTATGGAGAAATAAAAGAGCATTAATTGTATGCTATCCCCCAGAGGAAATAACTTAACGGGGTTATTCCTTTAAGTTATGCTATCATCTTGTGTGCCAAGCTTTCACACCGTTCTCTCTATGAGAGAAACTGGTTTGCTATATCCAGGCCGAGCACGAAGCGACGATAGACCTTCGGGTGAAAGAGCGAAGATAGAGTCTTCTTTTCTTCCCAACAGACGCTTAGCGGTTCGCTTAAGTGCTACTGCTAGGACATGTACTACCATGCGCGGCCGGACCAGGAAGCTTGGCGGGGCTGCAAGAATACGGACATAGAAGTATGCGTTAGCAAGTTTTGGATCGACAACGGCGTTGGAAAGAACCATGTCCAGATATCGATGTAGCAAGCGCAAACCCGGATTGGGACGAACACCTCTCAACCTGACTGTGGACCAACGCAGGTCTTGGTTAGTGGCAAGGAGCCAGGCTGGAGCTATGATGTTGGCAAGTTGGTGCTGGAAGTACTGCTCAAAGTCCGCTCTGGGTGAACGCTGCTGCTCCTGCAAGCATCGCTGGAGAGTTGTGGCATCCATTGCACTGACTGTCATGCCTTGACCATGGATCGGGTTGAAAGCACAGACCGCGTCTCCGGTAACGATGAAACCGGTAGACCATCTATGCATCCGTTCAAAATGACGCAAATGGTTCTTGGCAAGGCTCTTTTTACGGCGGCAATAAACGAAAAGATATCGAGGAATCCACTGCGCAGCAACTAACTTTATAATATAGTAAAGCATCACGTTAGCTCTTGGTAAAGTTCATTGAAATGGATGAAAAGGTAAAACTTATAACGCAAATGGAGGCGAATGTTGCTCCGGTTATTGTGATGAATAAATTTAACGTGAAACTTGACGAGGTCGATAAGTTTCTCAAGATTTGGGCTGCCGACGCTGCTATTATGAAGCGACAACCAGGATTCATTTCGACACAGCTTCACAGAGGGATTGCAGGCAGTTGTGTGTTCATCCACTATGCAGTTTGGGAGTCTACAGAACACTATAAGCGCGCCTATAACAATCCTGAGTTTCAGTCCAGTGCCAAGGAATATCCAGAAAGCACCACAGCCAGCCCTCATCTCTTCAAGAAAGTTGCAGTCTCCGGGATCTGTGTAGAATAAACTAACACGACACGTGTAACAACCCACATGCATCGTAACAAGATAAGCCAAAGGTTCCCGGTTAGCCGGGAAGCCCTGGAAGTACTAATCTTAATAGGAAAATTATACTGAGAAATTATCTATTTCATGTTAACTGATGACTTCGAGGCATTACTAAATTTACCGACAACTTACTCAACTTACTCAACTTACAAGTTTTCGGCCTGTGGAAGATCTCGATCAACAGTTGTGATATCCTCTATCGTGCTTATACACTTTGTGCACCAGTTCAATACCTTAGTTGATTTGTTAAAAGGGTATACAGGTAAACCGTATCTGTCATTTTCTTGACCGCAATTCGGACATATTTTACTCTGACTACTGAGATCTGCGTTTGGGTTAACCCAGGTGCTGCTCATGATGTACTATTAAATATTATAGGCCGTGAAACCCTATGTATACAGTACGAAAAGAAGTCTTGGGTTTTGTGGGACATTGTAGCACAGATATGTCTAGTAAGACATTGATAGCTACACTACAAAATGCATAAGGAGTTCGTTCCGTGAGGCATGGTAGCATCATCATACTAGAACTTGCGGGAGGAAAATGTTTCCCTAGGATTTGAACCGATTCTGTCGTTAGCTGTTTGTCAATCATACATTTTTGAACCTTCATTTTTTGTCCTTTTTGAGGTTGACAACGGATTTATTTATTAACAACACTAGTTTTACTCAATTATGCCAAGAATTACAACAAGAAGACTAGCGCGACGTACCTCTAAGGCTTTTAAGCGGAAAAAGACAGTAGCATCAGTAACCAAAGATGACATTGATGTAATGTTGAGGCTAGCTGGGTTATACAACACTAGTTATGATTTCGATGCAGCTGAATGGTTTTGGGATGAATTTAAGAAACCAATAACATTTGAGGAATTTAGAAACAAATACCCACAAGGAAGTAGAGGAGCTCAACTGTTTGAAAGATTTACATCGAAATTAGAGTTAGCAGGAACGCTAGTTGAATATGGTTTCCTAAACGAAAATCTATATTTTGACAGGTATGGATCAGCACAAGCAGAATGGGAAGTTTCAAAGCCAGTCATATATGGTATAAGAAAAGAATGGAATCATCCTAGATTCAGAGAGAACTTTGAAATTCTTGCGACCAGAGGGATGAAATGGATGGAAACCCATCCACCAAAGATTAACGATATGACTGCGGGAGATTAACAATCAAAACTGCAGTGATTGATAGCAGTTACATAAACTTCGTGTTTAGGTATCTACCTAAGTTCTCTTCATTGTTTAGATCTAATCCTTCTTTCTGCACTCGTATATCTCCAACATTGTGATATTAAACGTTTGCAATATCAATTTTTAATAGATACAAAACCTATCATTTGAAAAATATTGCCTTCAACAATATTATATCATCGAATCGTTGTATAGTACTATGCTCGAAAATATACGCTATGTTAGCCTTTCACTTGACATAGCACTTTACCGCTGCAACTACAAATCAAAGTCTTGTTCTGGGGGGAGCAGACTCTAAAATACTAACAATAAGGAATGGGACGCGTAGCTGATGTTCGCCAGTAGATGTTATGTAAATACCAAACATAGACACTGGATATAGAGTTATACAAATGAAATGTTGTCCACTTATATTAATTATATTTGAAAATACTTGATATCCACAATGCTTGAAGTATAATCCTTTTGTTAACATGTGCATTTCATACGCAGACATATCTCTCAAATAACTTTATCCGGCACCTGCTGGCTGCTACCATGTAGTACAGAAGGTATTATGAAACATATCTGTGCTACTACTGCGTGCTACAATGTCCTACAAGACATCATTTGCGGTATTAGTCATCTACCTTAAATATCATGATAGTAGCAATAATATCAACATGATACTTTTTACTGTAGAGGATAATGGCATTGGAATAAAGCCAGAGAAAGCGGACAAACTTTTCCAAAAGTTTTACCAAATTGATACTGGACCCACTAGAAAACATGCAGGCACGGGGTTAGGTTTGGTAATATGCAGAGGCATAATTGAGGCTCATGGTGGAAAGATTTGGGTTGATAATACTTGTAAAACCGGTGCAGCAATCAAATTTACGTTACCAGTGAGAGGACAAGAGGAGGATAAGGGAGAAATGGATATAGGGACATGAAAGTATTGTTGATAGAAGATAACAAAGATATTGCCGATATGGTTCGTTTATGCCTTGAAAGTGAGAACATTGTCTGTGAGGCAACTGATGATGGAAAAGCAGGATTACAATCGATAAAAGAAGATAAGTTTGATGCTATACTCTTGGATCTTGCAATACCAGAATTCAGTGGATTTGATATTTTCAGAGCATTAAAGAAGGATGACCTGCTAAAGTCGAATAACGTGTTGATATTTACTGCTTCCTCTGTAAGCGACCAAGACATAAAGGGGA
>JASHSN010000309.1 GCA_030038695.1 Nitrososphaeraceae archaeon | reverse complement strand
TGAACTGACTCGAGAGAACAGATAACAGAATTAATGCATATCAGTTATTTTGGTTGTTCTTCATGGACAAAAAAATTGAGACAACAATAAAACAAAATGCCTTATACTTCGTGTCGAACTGGTGAACAAAAAATGGAGGTATAGCGAGAGACTCCACTTATATCTTTTTGACATAGGTTTTCCAATTGGAGATTCCTTTTGTGGCATTTAGGATTAATTGGGCAATTTCATTTGGGTGGGATATGAGCGACGCATGACTAGAGGGGAGTGAGATAGTGGTAGCATTCATCTGTTTTGCGAACATACGTTCGACAGCAGGAGGAATAGCGCGGTCATTCTCAGACACCTGATACCATGTCGGAACTTGTTTCCAAGCTGGAGGGCCAGATTTTTCGTTTACTATGCCTGTTAGATTACCTGGTTCCTGCACAACAGCAAGGATGTTAGCTTCAGCCTCATCAACATCGTGAGCTAAAAAATAATGAAATAGGGTTGGGTTTATATACGCGAAACCTCCGTTATCTAAGACCAAGAGAGACTTTCCCTCGAATTCTTTCGGAAGACTATCGTATTCTTTCGGCACGGTGGTGCTCATGGATTGGCCCTCCATAGGTGCAGGGGCAGCAACGTAAACAAGGCCTTTGACGTTGGGGTTATTATAAGCAGCGTTCGTGATTACAAATCCCCCATATGCATGTGCTACAACAATCAACGGTCCACCAATCAGGTCGATTGCACGTTTCACTGTAGCGACATCATCTTCTACAGAATGGAGAGGAAGTTCTACGGCAATAACCTTATGTCCAGCATCTTGTAGAATAGGAATTACTTTACTCCAGGAACACGCATCAAACCACATACCATGGACCAACACGATGTTCAATTTAGTGGAATCTCCTTTCGTTGCATTCATTACCGTCTTCTTCAGTGCGGACATAACCAATATAAATGGCCGATGAGACATTGTTTACGCATCTGGTCCACTTTGATGGGTCCACTTTCCATGAAATTAAGCAGCTTTTCTTGAAATTGTTTATGCATCCAGAGTGATATGAGCAAGTGTATATCAATCTTATCTAATTCATCTATACAAATAATCTTTGACCTCTTCCCTACTTGCGCCCCGTGCCCTGCTAACCACGACTGTACAAATTCCTGATTTGACAAGTTAATTGCGGATATATACGCAATTAGAATTGTCGCTATGACCTAGCCCATAGTTGTTTTGCTTTTAATTCGAACGCAGTTATATGACTTCTAGCTTACGTTTATTAGAATCCTGCCATCTCTTTCCTTAGAAAATAGTGCTTGTAAGGCTTCTTTAGCTTCGTCAAGCGCAAACTTTTTCCACACCCTGGTCTTTAATTCTTTAGACATATCTATGAGTTCTGTGAACTCCTTTCTAGTGCCACCGGTAGAACCTATTAATCTTATTTGCTTAGAATAAAGTGATTGAACATTTAATTTCACATCTGCACCTGTTAGACCTCCAAATGTCACCCATCTCCCATTAAGGCCAACAGATGCAAAACTATTTTCCCATGTTTGTATTCCTAGGGAATTTAAGACAACATCTGCCATTTTGCCCCGAGTTAATTCATTAACTTTCTCTGCTACTTTATCATATTCACTTATAAGGTAATCAGCTCCGAAATCTTTTATCCAATCATCTTTAGAGACTGCGATAACCTTTGCTCCCATTTTCTTTCCAAGCTGTGTAGCCATCATACCTGTATTCCCTGATGCACCAAAGATTACCAAGAATTCGTCAATTTTTACCGCGGCTTGTTTTAATGCATGATATGGCGTCAAAGTAGTTATAGGCATACTCGCTGCTAACTCCCATTGCATATCGTCTGGTATTTTAAAGGCATTTTTCTCCGGAACAGATATGTATTCTGCAAAGCCACCATTAGTGATCAGACCAATAATATTGTTGTTTATTTTTTCACTTCTGCAGAGCATTTCAGATTGAGTAAGACACATATCACATGTTCCGTCAAAAACTCTATTGTAAACAATAACTCTATCGCCCCTCTTGAATGAAGACACATGCTCTCCTACCTTTTCTATCTCTCCACTTGTTTCGGCTCCCGGTATATGGGGTAATGGCTTAATCTCTCTTGAACCACTTATTATAACATGATCAAGTGGATTTACACCTGCCGTCTTAACCCTTATCAGTACATCGTGATCTGTTATTTTTGGTTGTTCTACATCCTGCTTTATCTTTAGATTCTCTATACCAGGTTTTTCAAAAATGGCTGCCTTCATATACTTATCATAATGTTTATTCTATTTAACCTAATCCATATTAGGTTTCAATAGTCTTATACCTGAGTAGTGTACAAATATGATATATGATGTTTAAACATCGCTGTATGGTAATGGAGGAGGAAATTAATGACCACGGTTAGAACCACAAACCTATGGCCAGAGCTTCCCTTAACAGAATGGCAAGATACCTACGATACTCTGCACAGGTGGACTCAAATCATTGGAAAGATCAGGCTTGCACTGACTCCTCAAATGAATCATTGGTGGAATTCTACTCTCTATGTTACACCACATGGACTTACAACATCCTCAATGTATTACGATGATCGACTCTTACAGATAGATTTTGATTTCATTTCTAACCTACTACTGTTTGAAACAGCTGATGATCCTATCAAGACGATTGCTCTACGACCGTTTTCTGTAGCTGAGTTTTATCATGAAGTTATGGCAACCCTAAAATCACTTGGAATAGATTTAACCATTTGGACCACCCCCGTAGAGATCCCAGAACGAACTCCATTTGAGCAGGATAGGAAACATAAATCCTATGATCCCGAACATGTGCAGCGATTCTGGCGCATTTTGGCACAGACAAGCCGCGTGCTTTCAGAGTTTCGTTCCCGATTCATTGGCAAAGTGAGCCCAGTACAATTCTTCTGGGGAGCTTTTGATCTGGCCGTTACTCGCTTTTCAGGACGTACGGCACCGACTCACCCAGGCGCACCATACGTTGCCCGTTTTGTTATGGTAGAAGCATATTCTCATGAGGTAAGTAGCTGTGGATTCTGGCCTGGTGGTGGAACAGTGAATGAACCCGCTTTCTATGCTTATTCATATCCCGAGCCTCAAGGTTTCAAGCAGTACCCCATCCAGCCAAAGGAGGCATTATACGATACGCAAATGGGAGAGTTCTTGCTACCATACGACGTAGTCCGTACTTCGAAGTCACCTGACGAAGTCTTGCTCTCATTCCTGCAAAGCACGTATGAAGCAGCGGCAACTTGTGCTAAATGGGATCGCAATGCATTAGAGCATCGATAGTAGTGGTGAAAAACATGTTTAAGTATTCCCTCCCTAAGTTTGTGTTTTTCCTATTGCCTCTTTTAATGTTCGAGTTACAATTGGAAAGATCCTCGGATCATTTACTTTGGGAATTACATAATCTTCCTTCAAATGAGTCTTTTCGACTAGCGAAGCAATCGCATACGATGCAGTTACTAGCATCTTTTCATCTAATCCTCTTATTCTAGTATCTAACAAAGCTCTAAGGACGGATGGAAATACCAGAGCATTATTTACTTGGTTTGGAAAGTCAGATCGTCCAGTAGATACAATTCGCGCGCCTGCTTTAATAGCATCTGAAGGAAGGATTTCGGGATCTGGATTACTGAGCCCAAACACTATAGCATCATGGTTCATTGATTGTATCATACCTTTAGTTAAAAGTGCAGCTTTGCCAGATACTCCCACGAAGACATCTGTTTGTCTGAGTACTTCTTCTAAACTTCCTTCTACTTTCCTAGGATTGCTACCTCTTGCTATTTCTCTCTTGTTTGAATTTTCAGAATTACCGGTTACAAGATCTTTTCTTCCCTCATATATTGCGCCTTTACTGTCTGTTACTACAATATCCTTGCACCCTGCTTGTTTTAAAATCTTAAAGATCCCGTAGCCGGCAGAACCTGCTCCTGATATTACTACCTTTATATTATCTAATTTTTTATCCACTATCTTTAGAGAATTTATCAATGCAGCTAATGTTATTACAGCTGTCCCATGCTGATCATCATGAAATACGGGTATGGAAAGCTCATCTCTGAGTCTTCTTATAATATCAAAAACCTTGGGTGTTTCTATATCTTCAATATTTATCGCACCAAAACATGGTTCAATGGCCTTGATTAATCTGAGTATTTCCTCCTTATCTTGTGTAGATATGCATAATGGATAAGCATTAATACCACCTAAGACTTTGAATAAAACAGATTTTCCTTCCATGACAGGAAGTGCTCCTTCTGGGCCAATATTTCCAAGACCAAGAACTCTTGTTCCGTCACACACTATAGCTACGTTGTTCCACTTTGAAGTATAATCATAAATTAACCCTTTATTTTTACTTATTTCTTCGGCCACAGCTGCTACTCCTGGAGTATAGATCAATCCTAGTGTTCCTTTTTCCTCGCCAAAACCAGCGTCGATGGAAACACGATTATGTATTTCTATCTTTCCTCTTAGTGCCTTATGAAGGTTGATGGAGTCCTCTTTTATTTTATCCAACTAGCCTATTCCCTTTGGCTGTCTGTAGCAGAATGTGTATGCATATGTTTTAAAATATTGTGGACCTGATCTCTGTATAAAGTTAAGCCTATCCTTCTAGAGTATGGTTCCCCTCTTACGAATGATGCAGCCATTTCTTTTACAAAACCCAGTTCTACTTTTGGCGGCATGGGTGGTTCAAATGCATCTACATACGCTTCAATTATAGTCGGTTTTCTCTCTTTCATGGCTTGATTCATTATAGATTTTACTTTATTTGGTTCTTTGATAGCATATCCTTTTCCACCACAAGATTCAGCGAACTTTACCCAATCTATCGCAGAAAATTCTACTCCAAATTCGGGGTTTCCCAAAAATCCCATCTGTTCCCATCTAATCATTCCTAACGTACAATTCTTGACAACAATTACTTTGATAGGGAGGCTATACTGTACGGCTGTAGCAAAATCACCCATCAGCATCGTTAGTCCACCATCCCCAACAAATGCTATGGATTGTCTTTCAGGAAACGCTATTTGCGCTGCTATAGCATAAGGTAAACCATTACCCATACTTAATAGCATACCTGATACAGAAAATTTCATCCCTTTTCGTATATCAATAAACCGAGCTGCCCAACTTGTATTTGTTCCACAATCTACGGAAATTATTGCGTTGTCCTCTAGCTCATCAGACACTACTTGGGCGATAACTTGTGGTTTGATTGGCTTATCGTTTCTAGTACTTTGCTCTTTCATCAATCTATTCCACTTCTTCATCGCATCTCGTTTCGACTTTAGAAAGTCTAGATCGTACTTTTGATCCAAGAGGGGAAGTAATGAAGATAATATTAGTTTTGAATCACCCACAAGGCCAATTTCAACAGGATATCTAAGACCAATTTTTTCGGCTTTTATATCAATCTGAATTACTCTTGCCTGACCTGGCCTTGGAAGATATTCTAAATATGGAAAAGACGTTCCAACCATAAGTAACGTCTCTGCTTCACTCATAGCATCACTAGATGGTTCAGTTCCAAGTAACCCAAGACCGCCTAGACTATATTGATTGTCGTCAGGGATCACTGCTTTGCCTAATAGCGCTTTGACAACTGGAGCTTCAAGCTTTTCTGCTATTGCGAGTACTTCGTCTCCAGCTCCAAGCGCTCCTTGTCCTACAAGTATAACAATCCTGTTTCCCAAGTTAAGTACTCTGGCTGCTTTTTCTAGTAAGGATTGATTTGGCATCGTTTTGGCAACATAAACATCAGAACTATGATATGCAACATTGTGTCTTGAATATTTACCACTCAATTTCTTCTCTTGAACATCAATAGGTATAGTCAAGTGGCTAACTCCTCTTTATGCCAACGCAGTTCTACACGCGATATCGACTGCCATTTTTGCTTGTTCAGGAACACTTATCATATCGTTATAAACTGTAACGTCCGAATATAGCTGCAAGAGATTTACGTCTTGTGCATAATTGGAATTCATCAAGTCAGAGTAGGTCGTCCCTGTGATAGCTATCACAGGAGTATTATCTGCTTTGGCATCATATAACCCATTTAATAGATGTATTGCACTGGGTCCAGAGGTTGCAAGACATGCTCCAAGTTTTCCGGTGTATTTTGCATACGCACAAGCCATAAACGCCGCTGATTCTTCGTGTCTTACGAGTATGAACCTAATCTTGTTTTGCCTGGTTCTTAATGCTTCTATAAATCCATTTATACCATCGCCTGGTAAGCCGAAAATAACATCAACCTTCCAATCAAGCAGAGCTTCAGCGACAATATCAGCTGTACGCAAATTTTCGTATTCACTCAACGCTAATTCATTCTCTATCTTCCGTATACGAGTTTTTTAATTATAATACATTCATAATCGCAGCAATTCATTTCATTAATTCCTTTCAGCATTAATCATTGATTCATCACTTATTCGAATTCACGCTGGTGTTCTGCTTTAGCGTGCGTCTTTAAGAAATCTACTAACGGGCCTTTCATCTCTTTAACCTTCTCTTTAAAAGTCGTCATTTCATCTCCTTCTTTTCTGCAAAAGATATTTACCTTCCATTTCTCATCATCTAATTTTGGAAAATCAGACCTATAATGAGCTCCTCTACTTTCTTGGCGTATCAAGGCGCTTCTTATTATAGCTTCACAAGCAAGCAGGAATGTTCTTACTTCCTCACTTGCCTTGAGTTGATCAACAATATTTTCATCTTTGATATTAGATTCTTTTAAGATATTATCCTTAGAATAAAACTTGTTCTTTAATTCCAAAATTCCTTTCAAACCATTTTTGAGCTTTGTCTCATCTCTTACTATTCCAGCATACTGAGTCATTAAATCTTGTATTTCGTCGCTAAACTTAAGCGGTTCTTTAAGTATAAACATTGCATCACCAAATCCGTTGTCATTTACACTTCGTGATGGTGGCCTAGTTTTCTCTATTTCTATTATTTCCTTTGCTAATCTTGCTGCTTGGCTACCAGCGATTTTTCCAAATACTACTGTGTCTAACAAGCTATTTCCACCTAAACGATTAGCACCATGGATCTGACTTATTGTTTCTCCAACAGCAAATAAACGCTTAACCTTTGTTCTACACTCCATATCTACCACAACTCCTCCCATAGAATAATGTGCAGTAGGTGCAACCTCCATTTTCTCCTTGGATATGTCAATTCCATCAAGTCTTTTGAACTGTTCATACATTGTAGGCAGCCTATCTAGAATTTTTTCCTTGGATAGATGGGTTACGTCCAACCAAACCCCGCCATGTGGGGTACCTCTACCAGCGACTATCTCACTATAAACTGCACGTGCCACTACGTCGCGTGGTCCTAGCTCCATTCTTTCAGGATAGTAATTTTTCATAAATCTTTCGCCTTTTGAATTCAGTAATATGCCTCCTTCACCACGGATTGCTTCAGTCGCAAGCCTACCCGCTGCTTCCTTAGGCCAAGTCATTCCTGTGGGATGGAATTGGACCATCTCCATATCCACCAAATCTGTACCTGCTTCATACGCCAGAGTTACGCCTTCTCCACAGTTTTCAGAAACTCTAGAACTACTGACTTTATAGACACGCGTATATCCGCCAGCCGCAAGAATTAATGACTTGCACTCAAATACCACAATTTCT
>JASHSN010000308.1 GCA_030038695.1 Nitrososphaeraceae archaeon | reverse complement strand
TTAACTTTTAAGATTCTTCTCCTAATCTGTGTAAAATGAATCTCTTTAATCCTGATGTAATCAGACAGTCCTCTTACGATTCCTTGTACAGTTCTATATGAAATCTTAAATCCAATCTTGAGAAACGCTAGAAACTGGATATATGTACGTGAATATTCAAATGAGGCTCCCACCTTACCTTTGTTCATATTCTTTATGTCTCTGTTAGATGATCTTAGAAGACAAATATCCATAAGAATTCGTCCACGTTCAATCAAGGACTCATTATGTTCATGCCATGATTTGTTGAGCGGCATTACCTGAATCTGACGTGTCCAAAATAATAATGCTACAAACTATTGGAACTCCGATGTCTTCGGATATGTAGGACTAGTACAGCTATCGAACAAAACGTACCTAGTCTGAAGTTCGCCCCTACTGATTGTTGTCATAATTCTCCGGAAATAGGAACGGCATTATGTGTAGAGTTCCAGAGCCACAAAACAAAGGACCGGCATGAAACTATGTGCAAGAGTTGTAAAGAAGCAATAGAAGATTGTAGTAGATCTTGGCTAAAGTAGGATTAGTATGAAGTTTTACAGCTTGATGTAGATGATAAATCGTGCTACTAAGATGATAGAAGAAAACCAAGAAGAATGGATGTAGTAGTTGAGAATGCAGGTTATGGACTTAGGACCAGTAGAAGTTTTTTCTATAGATGAAATAAAAGCGTAGTTTGGAGTCATAAGGGTAATACAATACGTATTGCGAGAGCAACGGAGGGGCATAATAGTATTAGCTCTATGGGTGGCAGGATAATTACGCAAGCACTAAATTTGCTCTTAAAGGAGCATCAGAAGCATTGCAATATGAGCTAGACCAATTTGGCATTAAAGTTATACTTGTAGAACGAGGCATTATACAGACTAATTTACCTTCCAATATGCTGAAACCTAAAAAAACGTCGCAGACCCATCCTCGCCTTATATCGAGTTATTGAGAAGAAGAATAGAGCGAGTAACAACAATGTTTGAGAATGGCTGCTTTGAGTATTACTGAGCCAGAAGCGGTAGCCAAAGCAGTTACATCTGATAATAATGAGAAACCTGACTTAGGATATGTCGTGGGTAACGATACTCATTCCTTAGTAGAGAAAAGAAAAAGTATGTCTGAAAGAGAATTCTCAGACTTTATGAGCCAGAATATTCTTGGCTCTAGGTAACCAACTCTGGACAAAAAAGGGACAACACTGCTTTCTTTAGATTTGGCCATTTAAACAAGAAACCCTATAGATCGCATAATGCTAAAGGTAGCTCTTATATTATTGCTAGACTATAATGGATAAGCTTTTTTTATATAAGACACAACAGAAAGTTACCAGAACTCGACTCATGTAAGGGTTGATTGGAAAACCCCGATGGCAGATATGATAGGCCGAACTCCTCCTACATGTCATAATCGTAAAGGGCCACACCATCAACATATCATAATCGTAAAAAATAGGACAAATTTGGTTTAACCTAAAGAATATCATTCTGTTATGTTGTTTATAGAAACAAAAAATTGATCTGATATGTCCCCTCTGGCGAATATCCCTCATCTTATTTGTGGTAATAGGTGGTAGTTCACTCCATCAAATAGAGATTGTAAAGTTGTCCAGTCTGTCTATTTGTATACTTCCAATCTTGAATGCGATCCTTTAAAGAGATCATCTTAAATCTCGTTTTGAGAGCTGGATGAAGCAAGTTGTAAACATCTTCCCCTATTGTGATTCTGTCAGGTTCGGTGATTGTAGTGATTTTTGCAGCTATGCTCATACAGTAACTCAGAATATCAATTAGAGAGCTTTTATGATGCCCATATTGGACAATTGTGTTTTCACCCTCATCTATAGCTATCTTTATACTGAGTTCAGGGTAGTCATATTGGTTCAAAATGGGATTGATTCCATTCCTGACTACTGTAATCATTGATTGAGCACAATAGACGGCATTATCACAAGCAAGCAATTTGTTAATGCTTGATGGGAAGAAGGCAATTACTGCGTCACCAACGTACTTTAACACGTATCCCTTATGACTTTGTATTACCGAAGACATCTCATACGTGAACGCTCTGATTATACTGACTAACTTATCAATAGGCAAGGTCATACTCATATTAGTTGAACCTACTAAATCCACGTACAATATTACAAGTGGGATTTTTGAATTTATGTGATTCAGGAGGAAGGCCTGGGCAGGTTCCAAATTTGCATCGTACTGGTAACGCCTTTTCAAAGCTCTCCACATTCTGTCTTGAGTTTGAGCTACTAGTGTTTCCGTGTCAACGGTTACTTGTTGCGGTTTTCTAGAATTGCCACTACTACCGTTACTGGCCAATATCATATCTCTCGTCGAGTTAATAGCAGCGGATTGTTTATTCAGATTGTTTTTTCCATCTTCATTCGACATGTTGTCATTTTTACTCTTCTCCCCTACAGAATGCAAGTAATATGATCATCAATTATGATTAATATCGGGGATTTAAACTCAATCCCGTGAATTCCGTTAGTTCTCCATTAATGACACGAGCAGCAGCCACGTAGAATTCTAAAAATACAATGTGACACATTCAAAAAGCGTCACGGTCCCTTGAATCGAGACCCTGTTGTGTCTTCTGAACTTACTTTTTGGATACATGTTTGAAACATTTCGGATTTTCCAGTGGTGTCATGAAAAGCCAGCTGTAATATAGCTACCCATTTTATATGATAACTGGATACCGGATAGTGAGCAACGAACTAGCGGTATATGGTAAAACTGGACCAGCAGCGACATCTCGTCTAAAAAAATGATTTGTAGGTGAGACTAAATTGACCTAAATTGTATCTCGCACCCTTGAGGTCAGCAGGAAGGTTATTCTGGACGCTAATTAAGACCGGAGCTATCACCAGATAACGTCAAATTGACGTGTTTATCTCGATTGTAGTCATTAATAGCCCAATAACGACATTGTCTACACTTTGAGATCATCTATAGAAAACACTTTATTTACTATTTTCTCCAAGTAATGCATTTACACGCTTAGAAACACTTTATTTACTATTTTCTATGCACTACCACTAAAATGACATGCCTCTAGTCACACCACAATCCGTGAATAAAATCAGACTATCCTCATAATTTTGAGAATATTCATTATTTCTTGATGGATTTGCTCCCTACTTTTTTCACCATTGATTATTTTCCATTTGAATTGTTTTGCAAGTTTGCGATAATTCTTATTTACTTCTAAAAGCAATTTCTGATTTTTTTCAAATGAGTCTAGTTCTCTCTCTGTTGAACGTTCAGTCAGTACATTATGACTAACGTCTAGGACTATAACTACGTCTTCTTTGGGTAAACCACTATCCAAGTTAGCTAGCCAGTTAATATTAAGGCCGTTTGAGACACCGTAAACAAGATTTGATTGGTAATATCTGTTCATTATCACTATAGTGCCCTTCTTTATCATACTTTCTATTTCACTCTTCCTTTCCCACCTGTTGGCTGATAGAAGCATATGCTTTGATTCATTGGGATATTCCCGGTTGCCTTCTAAAAAGGCCTTTATCTCCTTCCCTATAGGAGTAGTATAATCAGGAAAATCCACCACAACGCACATTCGACCAGATAGCTTTAGAGACTCTACTAATAATCTAGCCTGAGTTTGTTTTCCAGCCTTGTCACCCCCCTCGATTACGATTATTCTTCCCCTACATAACAATTCGTTGCGAACTTGCATCAGTGAGCTACCACCGATTAAAATTGGGTCGTGTCTCTGCATGAAAAGTACTGAACTCGTAAGAACACCTTTAAACGTTCGGAAAGCACATGATCACAGCATAAAGCATGGCCACCCTGTGACCACGTTCTAGCCATCGCCAGATGCCTATAATATAGGTATAGCGATTGCTTTTTTTCTTTTGATATCATCTATATTGAAATCAGCTAGGGTTGTCCGGGTGCGAATGTGCACCGGAAGCTCGTAACGCAACACCTGTTCTATTGTCAGGATGACCATATCAGGGCCGTGAGGTGTTTTTAGTGTTTAATGCGCTTTCAACAGATGTATTATCCATCGATATAAGCATTAAGTATGTGATAATATGCTCTGAAGCGTTATTGCACACAGTATGTTAGCTTCGTCATTTTTGTGGATGATGGTTCCAGTGACAATATCTCAGAGGTAGCAGCTTCTATGAATGCAAGGGTGGTACGTAACAAATACAATAGTGGAAAGGAGCAGTCCTTAAAAGAGGATTGATTGAGGGAAGTATAATCCAGATATCGTTGTCACTCTAGATGCTGACGGCCAGCGTGACCCTGGAGAAATACCAAAGCTTGAGTCCATACAAAATGAAGAAACCGACATCGTTCCTCGTACCTCTAGGATTTATGCTCATTGATATCGTTAGTTCTTCACGAATTGAAAAGGACGCCAAGTACTAGAGCATTGGTCCAGCAGCTCTTTGATCATATCCAGTCGAAATCCATCATTGTTGAGTCAATAGCTGGAGAATGATATTTTATTTACTGCCTAACATAAGTTTGTCATGAGGATGATTCAAGTATTACTGGATGAACCACTTGCAACAGTAACAGCCGCACACACATCTTTCTCCCTGCTTTCTCCCTATGTTTTTTGCCCTTTATGAACCGACGACGGTATTGACCTTATTAACTGTGTAAATGACGGTATTGACATAAATAGTGCCACTAAAGATTCCCAGCGAAGTAAGGGCTTCTGTAATCCGGGATTGGCTAAACGGTAAACTCAGAGAGTAAACGCAGAGCGTGTGGTAAGCTCCGGTGCCGTATCTAATATGGTTAACAAGTAGAGAGGAGACCTGACCGTTTCTGATGCTGATGCCTTGAGGGAGCTTGGAATAATGTTCAGAAGATAAGGGATTACTGCACCACAGTGTGCTATAGGTTTTATACTAGCCAGCATTCTAAAAGATCTAGGTGTAGACGAAGAGAACTTCGGAGAGTTTGTTTCTCAGATTTATAGTCAATGCAAGGATCTCGGTCTGAAACCAAAGAATATCGATTATAACACAAAACAGATACTCGATTTATCAAGTTCTATACCGCTTTCGGAGATTCCTAATTATATTCAGGAAAAGAGTGACCAAAAGCGAAAACTAGAAGATATTAAAAAACAAGTAGGAGACGAATTAGAAGCACGAACTACATTAATGATGACTCTTGACGAGAAAGAGATCAGTTTAGCCGAACTAGACAATTCTCTGAGCTCAAAGTTGAATTGAACAAGCTTGGAATATCCACTGAGGATATTCGAAGGACAATAGGAATTATTCAAGGCTTGCAAAAAAGTGGGTATAATTTAGATACCATAAAACAATTTGTCTCGAATTGGGAAACATCATGTTCATCTCAAGCTAAGCTTGAAAGCAATATAGAAGAGCTAACTGCTAAGAAAATGAAGCTTCAAGCAGAATGTGAGGAACTCACATCCATTCACCGACAAAAAGAATTGTTATTTAGGCAACTCAAAGATATGGGCTTTGGTCTTAAAGAACTGAAACTATTATACAATAAAGGAAGTTGCAGCTGAAAATAATATGCCTGAAGATCTGGCATTACAGAAGTTTTTGGAAGACATTCAAAAAATTACGATAATAAGCTAGGCTACGACTCTCTCTTGGAACGTCTTATGCTGGAAATCGAGAAAACGAAAGGGAGTTGAATACGACACGCAGTGAATTTAAGCTTGTCAAAGGGGTTGCTCAAGTCTTGACTGGTCTGTTACAGATTGGAGTCAGTGTCCAGCAAATACTTAACATGGCCTGGTATTTGGAATCTGTTAATAGCAATTTAGAGTCTCTGCAAGCAGGCTTGGACAAATACGGCCTAAAGAAAACAATTGAACTATTAAGTTAAAAATTAGCAAACCTGGAAAATCAGACCAGCGCAACAGAAGTAGAAAGAGACAGTACAAACATACCTAAGAATGAGATACCTGATAACAGTAAGGCAGGAGATTGCAATGTTACGCCCATTAGTGAAGCTGGCGAGAGGAGAACAGATTGAAGATTTTCGGCGCATCCTATGCTAACAGGTCTTTTTATTTCTAAAGAGATTGGAAATTATGATTACCTACATTTCTTGCAAAAGAGATTTTTTATTGCTCTCTAAAGTCTAGATGTTTTTATGAAACTACCAGTGTGAGAAATAAACTGTTAGTCGAAATCCAAAAAAAATTACAACTATGCATGTTACCACTCGTCATCTTAGGTTGCGTGGTTATTAGACACAGTACTCGAAAGTACTACTTTAAGAGGGACTTAATAGTAGCTAGCACAATATCTACAATAAATCTTGCGTAGGCATCTAAACTGCAAGAAGTAAGAATGTAATGGATGCAAAACAGCTCTGTATATCAATCAAATGCCGGGTTTGAGAAGATAGGCTAAGAATATGTAACGGGAATTATTCCGACAGTATTTTTTCAGATTCAAACTATTTTGTTAAGGAATAGTATGAAGGTGTGTAGTTCTAGCACAGTTGACTCTTGGCAGCTTAACCTATCCTCTTCATTTTTGAACCACACTTAGGACACGCCATTTGTTTATGCTGTGTTCCGCAGCTCATACAATAATATTTCATGGGTCCATAAGTTGAAGTAGGACCAAACATTCCTGTTCCCATCATACTATTGTTAATACCGCCCATTCTCGCGATCATCCTCCTTCTAAGGTAGAAATTGAGGACCAAAAAAGTCCCAATGATGGCAACTATCGATATCGGAAACGGTATCAGCAACGAAAGTGTAAGGCTGATACCTATAGATATTCCCATCCATATTAGCTGGTTCATAAAAAACTGTTTGTTGTCTGAGCTCACCTTCCCTACTCACCTTTCTAGTGTTCATTCGCTTAAGTGCTATTAAAGACTTGATTAACGGCGTAAGTTAACAATGTTCTTAAGGCCTTATCGGAAGCATGTACCACGAACAATAAATTGATTTGCAATGCATACACACTTAGCTTTAGAAAATTTGTAAAAACCACAGATTAGTAAAAAGCGATAGTATAATGAATACAAGGATAAATACAGTATTCGTGATGGTGGCCACATTAGGGTTGGTTTTAAGCATAGGCATATTAACAACTTTTCATTCGCAGCAAGCATTCACCTTATCACGCACTGGCATTAAAGCAAAATCCTTCCTCTTCCTATTACTGTCGCGCTTATAGTTGCTAATTGCTTATTAATTTCATATTCTGGCTTTTTACCTGTTGTATACTTTGCTGGCTTTGGATGCACATAGCACTTGGACTATTAATAATTGAACATACTCGCTGGCTTCATTGGCTAGTATTTACAACCTACCAAACCCTATTCATAGTGTCTTCAAGGGGGGCATGTAAGGTCTAGAGTACATCATATCCAACTTGGATTTAAAAGTTTTTTATCTGAAAGCAACTAGATCCTCGCTGGTAGATAAGACATCGAAAGTGAATTGTTTTTCAGAATTTGAGACCAATACACATTAATCTACTTAGAATCTATTCACACGCGCCCCAATCAAACATGATTCGTATGAAAAGACCAGTCATATTCTTTGATCTTGGACAGACATTGGTAAATGAATGGGATTTTATTAATTATTTTGATGTGAAATTCTTAGAGATATTAAATGGGTTCGGCGCAAGAATCGATAGTCGAAATTATCAAGCAGTAAGAGACAACGTTATTAGAAACCGCCAAATAAGTAATGGAAGTGTTAGGGAGTTAGTAATCGAAATTTGCAAATTAATATGTCAAGCTGGTTATGATAAAATTATTGCACAAAGGTTAGAATCTCAAATTAGAGAGGGACGGCAAAAATTGTTCCACGTTTTTGATGATGCAGAAGAAACCCTCAGAGTTCTTTCCAAGCAGTTTGATCTTGGAATAATAGCAAATCAAACTAAGGATATTGTAAGGCTACTAGACGATTCTAACATAAGTCGATTCTTCAAGGTGAAGGTTATTTCCTCCGAGGTTGGAATGGAAAAACCTGATCCCAGAATATTCCATTTAGCCATGCGTCTTGCTGAGGCAAGCCCAACGGATTGTATTATGGTTGGCGATAGACTAGACACCGATATCTTGCCGGCAAATCTGCTGGGAATGAAAACCATCAGGACCACAAACTCACTTTTCAAATTACAAGAACCGTTGAGCGGATTTGAACGTCCAAGATATACAGTCAGTAGCTTGAGTGAGATCCCATATGTGTTGAAGCAATCGCTCTAACCAAAAAGTTAGATTGTCGACAATAGTCACTAATGATACAGGGTAGGGTTCTAGGATGGTATCCTGCTTTGGAACGGGACATCTTGTCCAATTCATCTATGCAAATAGTGTAACTTAGTAGAACCTTTTATATTTTAGACATGTATTGCTGTCGCATGAACGAAGTCATCCTTTTTAGAGATGTGCTTTTCAGGGGCCCTCATACTCATGTTTTTCAACCAGAGCCAGATTTTAAGTCATAAAACCTGCGCTCTATCTCTCCTCAGTTGTGGTGTATATTGAAATTGTGTCTTGTAGCAACCGGTCCATACGGCCCAGTTCCGCCGTTCGCGTCGATCATTAACAAGTACTGGTTCGAAGATTCGTTCCCGTTCGAGTTGCTTCCTGCTTTCAAGGACTTGAATATAGGAGGTCTTGGGATGCAGGGCTACGTGACCAAAGCCGAGGTTGAATGAATACGAAGGTGTCGGCGTGTGAATTGTTATCTCGGTCCTTCCAATGGGTATGGATGGTGGAAGTTACAATTGTCTGCGACAACGGCTTGTGTGTCTTGCCAACTGCCAAGGATGGTCTGAGCACGGCTGTTGTTCTACAAAAACCGAAAGCGTTATTGGAAAGCACATGGTCACAGCATGAAACGCTCGCTCTGACCATGTGAACGCGACTATGAGAACACTTTACTGCTTATCACTAAGACAATTGACAAGGTCATGACCGGTGAACTTCAACTTAAGGACTTGATAGTCTCACACAAATCCACTTCGCAGGGTCAGGCCCCTAGAACTTATTGATGGAAAAGGACATGAGTATGATAAAGATAGATATCGTGAGATGCTTCTTGAGGCCGCAGAAACCGTGCTTTGTTATTTCGGATTTGACAGGACGCTCCTTGGAGTTACTAGTCGCAGCAAAAACAGAAAGTGGTGGCATCAGATGAGGGAGCAGAGGCAGAGAGACATAGATATCGAAAAGTCTTCAAACATCTAAATCTGCTCTGTCCCCTAGAAATATCGGCTTGCAGTTTATTCCTGCAACCATTCTTTTAACCTGTCTTGCAATTCGAGAACCCGAGAAGGCTCCCGGATTGCGGTATTTAGCTGCCCTTTATATCACAGAAATAACACTGCCCGATCTCCAAGTGTCTCAAACACCTTGTAAAGCCCTGGGTTCAAACCGTCAGGAGCTTTCCAATTAATCTTGTCCGGCTTGCTATTCCACGTTACTCAAATGATGGTTATCTACACCCAGATGTCACGGTTGCACTGCCTAGTGGCAGGCGTAGAAGAATATTTCAAAAGTAACCTGGCATACATGGACGTTCCGACGTGTTAGGAACGACCGTCTGCTAAATGTATATCTTTTATTTCACTTGACCATCTAGAGAAGGGCTTGTAACCGTTTTGTGACTAATAAGAACTAGTCGTTCGCCATTATGCACGAAATGCTCAAGACGTGGAGTAACCAAACGTTTGGTATGGGTTGTTTCCTCAAATTTGTCCTCGACCACCATCTACGAACAATTCAATTCCTGTGACGAAACTGCTATCATCAGAGGCTAGAAACAAGACTGCTTTTGCGACCTCATCAGGATTGCCCAACCTACCCATTGGTATGGTGTTCAAGAAAGTCGTCTTCACCTGGTCACCGCCTTGTCCATGCTCGAACAAGCTACTGAGGCCAGGTGTGTCTATCGGACCAGGACTAATAGCATTGACACGGATCTTGCGATGTTTCAGATCGACAGTCCAGGAGCGTGCAAACGATCGTATAGCAGCCTTAGTCGCATCGTAAACACTCAACGCTGGCGTTCCCTTGGAACCTCCTACTGAAGAAGTTAGAATGATAGAGCCACCGTCTTGAAACAGCGGAAGCGCCTTTTGTACCGTGAATAGGAGTCCTCTAACGTTAACATTGATTATTTTATCGAATTGGGATTCAGTAATTGATCCTAAAGGTGCGGATTCCATAATGCCGGCGTTAGCAAAGAGAACATCGATTCGGCCTTTCTGCTGTTTCACCGTCTCGTATAACCTATCAAGATCTCCGAGATTAGATACGTCACCCTGAACACCGGTGATATTTTTGCCAATATCCTTTACTGCCTTATCGACTTCGCTTTGGCGTCGACCGACGATAAAAACATAGGCACCCTCTTGGACAAATCGTTGGGCCGTAGCAAGACCAATACCGCTGCTTCCTCCAGTGATCACTGCAATTTTTCCTTCCAAGTGATTTCCTTGACTCATATAGGAAATACAAGACTAATTTATTTAAAGTCAGCAGTACTGCCATTTCCCCCATTAGAACTGTCACGACTCTTACCGATAGTAGACATTACTATGGGACCGCGGTCCAACACCGCAACATGCAGGGTCGAACTGGATGTACTACGAGAGCCGTTTACCTCGTTTCTTCCACGACTAACGAGGACCAATGAACTTCAAGCAGATCAGCGAACCTCAGGAGACGAACTCGCGGAGGGTCTCCTTCGATTTGCCAGGTAGCAGAGGCTATCGGCCGGGAGCTTTAAGGCTATTGGTACACTCTCCGATATGAGACGTCGCTCGGTCACGCTCGATGAACAAGTTGAGCTCTTATCGCTCATAAGCGACACTGCACTGAAGGATGGAGAGCCGGTCGTGCACGCTCATGCGGTGATCGGAAAGAAGGACGGCACTGTGCATGGCGGTCACCTGCTGAGGGCGTGCATTCGGCCAACGTGCGAAGTGGTTTTGAGAGCCCTGACCACCTGCAGAAGTTTATCGATCCGGAGTCAGGCCTGACGCTCATCAAACTCTAGCGATCGAGTTCGCGGCTGTGCGATCCACAAATGAGCATATATACATACATATCCACCAAAGCCGCCAACTATGCTGCGACATGCCAATTAACACACACAGGTGCGGGTAGTTTCTGAGTGAATGAATGAAGTCGATTTGCACAGCGCAGCGCTTAAACCTTGGTGTCTACTATATACTAGACATGGGTAGGGTAATGTATGTGTGCGCAACCTGTGTAGAGCACTTCACCAGAAGGTACAGCGCGACAAGACATAATATTACTATACACGGCAACACAGGAGAGATAGTTCCATTGCTTGAATACGTGGTTGGTGCGGATACCGGCCAGCAATCCATTTTGTTTGTCCTCAGGTGGAACATTTGGATCTTCACATAGTTTTGGAAAGTATTCCTTCTTATAACGTCTGTAAATTTCCCCCAGACTCCTCTCGTTTAGTTTCTTTCCAACCCTTTTGCCTAACCCGCATAATAGTATGCTATTTGGATTTCCGCTTTGAGGGTGTTGGTCAATCCAGTCTTTTATGTAAGGTACGGAGTCGATTAGAGGTATAGATCTACTGCCTGCTTTGCCGTTCACCAGGATCTCGGCATATTGCCTAGTTTTGTCATGTGGCCTGCACGCTGAATCATGTGACATTGCATGATAACATTTGTCTCTTGGGATTGGGCAATATCTTAAGAATAGTGAATCATCCTAGTCAGTCCAAAGATCTGTAGGTTTGTAGATTGATTTTTCTTTTCTCTTGAGTTTTGGGATATTTTCGATTGGTGGGGGTTTCTGTCTATTTCTTGATGGATAGATATTCGGGTAGTAAAGCCATCTGAAGAAACGCATCAGGTGAATCCTGTAGATACTGTGTGTTCCTATCCATTTATGAAGTGGATCTAAAGCCTCAGGTTTACGGAAACTATCTAAAAATGATAAATGTTGTCCCTAGTTGCCTCCTTGAATGATTTCTTAAGGAACATCGAAAAGTTGCACAATAATATAATAACATCTTCTATATAGTGGTCTGACAGGTTCAACTCCTGTCTCATTGACTGGACGTAATCACAGATAATCATCGTATTCTCTTTGTTCTGAGGTAACATATCGTTATGAACCAAGTTGAAGTGACGAGCAGCCAATCCTTCTGTCGCATTTTCTATTTTTTGTCTTTCTACCTCTGCCTCTCTCTATTTCTGACAAAGTGATGTTGGTCGTATTTGTTATAGTCATCATCCTCATAGCATCAATACTACCAGTATATGAGTTACTATCGTGCTGGTACTAACCAAATTAGTACTCATGCAAGAGCTTTGAATAACTGGTTGAAATCCGCTTTGGCTGTTTCAACAAATACCCCTGTATTGCCGCCACCACTAATTAAGATAGTCCAGTCCCCACCAGAGTAGGACCATACCTTTTGTGGTACCCATTGAGTTCTGGTAAGATCGGCAAATGCTCCAGCCAAAGTATTAAACAGCATTGAAACGGTCGCGCAGAATTGACCAGATATCTCAGCTATTTCTTTCGGTATATCGGTGTTTGATCTATATTCGATAATTCTTCCATCTGACGTGAATTCAGCAGCGGCGGTTACGCCGTCAAGTGTTAACAATTCATCAAAATTAACCATCACTTCTAGAAAAATGAACGTCCTATATTAAAGCTGAAGCAGAGATACGAAGGATTGAAATGAACTTGTCTTGCCCCAATGATATTTCATGGAGCTATATGAGAAAATAATCTTATCCATGAATTGCGGAATCATCAAAGAATAATCTTAATTGGCACGAGTAGCATGTTACGTTATATCGCTCGTGGGGGAATAATTGGCTCAAAATGGGCTGAAGCTAAATGTTACTTTTTCACTGCTTCCTCGTCAATATATAATTTAAGACATGTGCGACAAGCCTAGAATTGTCCTTCGCTGTTGACACCGGAAACAATCTGTATCGCAGCTATTCCAACCCCACAAAACTCGCAATTGTAAAAGTTGTCACCCATTAGGAGAAGAAAACGATGTTGCCATAACATCATTTGTTAGCTCCATCGTCTACAAACATCATTCCATTTCCTTCTCCTATGTCTGTTCCATCAAATTCAAGTTTTACTCTAACGGTCCAAAAATCTGTGCAGTTTAAACCTGCATCTTTAAACTTTCCGGTATCATTGCCTGATGCTTCGATAGATCCATCCACATCTAGAATTCGTAATGTTATCTGTTTGCCTGTTCCTTCATAAAGTAATTTTCCTAACGCCATTTCTTGTAAAATAGTCAAATGTGATACAAAACAAAATTACGTATTTAGTCTATATCTCGCGTGTAGTAAATCATGTTAACTGACAACTAAAAAGAGCGCAGGCGTAACGGTATGTGACGACACAGGTCAGTTATTGACTGACGCCTGTTTTTCAAGTCAACTACATAATCAGTCTGCGATTGCTGTCCATACTGGATGTGAGAAGAATATGACTATAGTCTTTCTAATAAATATATTAGAGTTTGAATGTACTGATAATTTCTCCTATATTTTTAGCAGTTACTGTTAAGCATCTGATATATACATAGAAAAGCTACCAATGTTGATCATTGTGGGTCTGACAACGACATTGATTGTAGCATTGGTTGCTGCAAGTCTATCAACGGTTGTATATGCGGAACAACAAGCATTAGCCTTGGGCAGCGGCTTCGGTGGCTTTGGTTTTGGAGGACTCATTGTTCAGAAGATAAATCAAGAAAACACTTGTACAAAGGCAATATGTATAAACCAAGCCGAGAATAGTGCAAATCAATTTGGATTTGGCCCCTAAACTTATTCAAAAAACTCCAATATTTTTTTTGAAATACTTTGTGCTATAGTCACCTAAACTCTCGTAGTATTGATTGACCTGCAATATCAGTATCCGCCGCCCAGGTAGTTATTTGCTCTACGACAAGAGTTCTAGTGCCCATCCTTGCGAGGTCTCTGCTCGCCATTAAGCCTGCCGGTCCAGCTTCGATGATTATTACATCACAATTTGCATATTCATCAATCGTT
>JASHSN010000307.1 GCA_030038695.1 Nitrososphaeraceae archaeon | reverse complement strand
TGAGTGGCTCTTAGATCCAGCAGTCGATGAGTGGCTCTTAGATCCAGCAGTCGATGAGTGGCTCATAGGCCCAGCAGTCGATGAGGGGCTCTTAGATCCACCAGTTAATGTAGCATTCATTGGTCCACCAGTCGATGTGGCATTCTCCGCAGGCTCACCAACGCTAGCCAGAACAGAATTGATTGTGTTGACTTTGTTGACTATGCTCCTGATTTGGTTGTCGTTCGTGATAGGTACAGGTTTCGATAGTGCTCTAGAGTATTCCTTTTGAAGGCATGGAGCAGGACAATAAATTGCCTGGAAAGTCGGTGTATTAGGCCCACCAGTTGATGTAGCATTCATAGGCCCACCAGTTGATGTGGCATTCATAGACCCACCAGTTGATGTGGCATTCTGGTTTTGTTCTATAATTGCTACAACCCTGATCGTACCATTAGATTGATGTTCATGGATTACCTTGACAACTAGCATGGGTACAGTACTGGTACTCTGTTGTGCGTTTCCAGTGCTGTTATTCTCCTGCGCATTTGCAGTCGCAGCCAATATAGTCATAATCAGAATCCCCGCTACCGTTACGGGTGCAATAGTAGATATTACTGTGTGTTTCTGTACCATATTACTGTAATAAGCAACTATAATGTTCCTATTAAGGGATAGGATGGATTATTCTACCTACTAATCGTAACGCGACTATTCGATAGTATTTTGAGCTACAACTCTATGGTCTTCGATTCTTATAATATACGTGGGGCGGAACTAACTATACGCTACCGACTATTGGTGTCAACTACGTTCTGCCTAAGAATGCTTCGACTTGACGTTAGCAAATTGAGCATCTCGATCTTTCACCTACACCCACAACTACGTTCTGCCTAAGAATGCTTCGACTTGACGTTAGCAAATTGAGCATCTCGATCCTTCACCGATGTTAGCATTATTTGACACAGGCGCATCTACAGATCCCATCTCTTTGAGAAAGAGTACTGCAGAGTCGATAGAGATAGAACGTTTTTCTAAATACAAGGATGGTTAGATTATTCCCCTCACATTACAGGGGTTGGTTCGATGCCCCCTATGAACACTCGAGAACAGAGGCGTCGTGTCACCGATGCTCTTCACACCCATTTGTGTACTGAATTTATGGTAGGTGACTTTGCAAGATTCCATGGGAAGATGCTCACCTCATCACCACCACGACTCCTATATCCTTATTCTAACGGAGGAACAATATCCATCGCATATACTCAACCAATACAATCCTGAATTCGAATACGAAGGAACAGAATCAGAACCTCGTGCTAGGGCAGACCAACAGGCTGAAGATGAGGAGGAGAGACGACTAGTCCAAGATCCTTCGCATATCATTCATCAGTATACTCCGCCACCACCACTTCCGAATCAGCACCTATACACCGGCGAATGTAAGTCTGGCACATGCGATTCGCAGGGATTTTGTATAGACTCAGGATGTGGTTCTGTCATCAGAGGTGGTGACCAATGTAAACACAAGAAGCACAAGAAAAACAATATCCATCCAACAACACCAGAGAAAAACCTGCAATACCAGTATCCTGAATATTCTGGGGTAACGCCACCGTTGCAGACCCAACCACAACCATCACAACAACAGCCATCTTCCGGATCAGGCACATTCTTAGGCTATCTAAATAGCATGGGGAATCACAGAAATTGTTCACCTGCCCTACATAATTCAGCTAAATAGGATTCAATCCGGTTTTGTTGACTTTTGTCTGGACAATTCTCTACTAACAGTAGGAATAAAGCCCTTCGTCCGCTCTAACTAACTAACCAATGACAACGGATTATGGAGGTACAGGAAAAGGAGATGGCACGCAGTAAAGTTTTCTTGAGCAGAGACAAGCACTACGTCTTTTTGCCGGACTTTGTGGTCGAGAGTTTGCGAATCAAAGCAGGTGGGTATGTGACGATGTATCAGGTGGATGATAAGATATACTTCCAGAGGGACTGAACAACGAAGACCCACACATCCATCTAGTCCCGTAACAGCAGTACATCGTGGGAATTGCGGCAGCACAAACAAGGCGCGCATACCCGTCTTGTCTTGACAGGACTTATGATGACTCACTGTATTTCCCCTACAAGTGGTTAAGTCATCTGATTAGATTTTTTTCCATCTAAAATATCCTGAGCGGTGGAGAAATCCATGTAGAGCAATCCATGGATGTGTTACAAAACCATATGCGAATGACAAATCACATACAAGCAGGTGGATAGAATATTCTATCGTACCTCTTATTAGGAACATTCTAGTAGTTTAATACAGTATATGGTACAGGAAAAAATTATAAGATCTATGATTGCTCCCGTAGTTGCAGCGGGAATTCTAATACTTGCAGTACTGACTGCAATACCATCAAACGCATTAATGACGCATTCTAGCAGCGAGTACGAAAAGTGCGTTAAGAGTAGCAGCAATTGCTTTTTGCTAAATAATGAAAGTAGCAACAATGGAAATGGAGCTACGTCACAGGAGAGTAGCACTGGGAACGCTGCACAGGGAGCGAGTACTAATGGAGAGGGCGGCCCTAGTGGTCAGACAACTGGAGGTACTGTTGCTCAAGAGTCTAGTAGTCAAGCAGCCCACTGTAAGGCAGCTATAACTTCACTAAGCGCATCGTACTACCCGCCGTACAGAAATTGGATGGTGCGGGGTCAACTGACCTGTGGGGATTTTGGACTAAGTGGAAAGACGATAATATTAACAAACAGCGAATCCTCCGACGTAGAGAAACTTATGACCGTAGTAACCAGAGAAGACGGTTATTTCTCCACCAGCTTGATAAAACCCACCGCCACCACAGCCAAACCGGGCAGCCCCTTGTCAGCATGGTATTTAGGTGGAACTGACGAGGGCGGTACAGCAAGCAAGACAATTACGCTACCACCTACGTCCTAGCATCTTCCTTCCTACGACACAACAAAAGAAACGCCGTCATCGCTCAGAATGAATGTTGTACAAAGGTGTGTGTACTGTCCAATTCAGATAGGTAAGGAGCGACGACAATTAATTCCATGTCACAACTCCCTTAAGGTGAGCCTTAAGAGGCACGCGATGACATGTGATAGGACGAGGAGCAGTCCTATATGCTCCACCTGTCGTTACACCATGGCCACAATTGCCACTACAACGGCGATACCTGCGATATCGCAAACTAACTTACCTTGCCTGTCCTGCTGTAGTCACGTCAATGTGCGCACTTGTTCTAGCCTTTCATCGAGAAACTTGTTATCCCCGATCATGCAGAAATATTTGACGTATCTCATAACTTCATCAGGCGTAGGGAAGACGTTGGGATGC
>JASHSN010000306.1 GCA_030038695.1 Nitrososphaeraceae archaeon | reverse complement strand
TCTATTCGACGGTCTTAGATTGGAAAGCATGCGATTTATTATGGAAATGTTTAGCACCAACGTAGACATGATCGAACGATTATTCATGTTTTGGTCATTTCCTCGTATACAATGTAATGTAAGTGAGGTATGTATGCGAAGTGTCCAATTAGCTTGACCTGTTAATATTAAATAACTATCTGCAAGCATATAGAATGAGTTATGAAGAATGTTATTGTGTCTTCGCGCTGTCTGTACGTGTCCTGGCTCCTGCGGTATACATTGGTTCTACCACCATGCGCGAAACAATTGGCGGCAACGCACCGCGAGTCAAGCACCTCTTCTGTTATGATTGCAAGTCAATAAGAGGGATGCATCCTGCTTCTAGTCTAAATCGATTGTGACTGGGTATATAGTAGATATATGATAGTCATAATGGAGTCGTATGATGCCCATATAACTGACATGGTAACATTTCTATCTATGTAATAGTACCATTTCTATCTATATAATAGTTATATAAAAGTCGTACGTATATATATCGATTGCAGTTGAAAAAACGCCTGTTTGTGGCAATTAGTATTATTTATCTGATGCATGTTGGATTGATTGCGATGCGGCCTACCTTTGACTATAACGTATTCTACAACATATGGAGAATCCTGCCATGAAACGTACTGCGTTAACCACAGCAGTTTTACTCATCTCGTTGTTCGCTGTTACAACTTTTGTAACCGTCCCATCGGCACGAGCTGGACAGGCCCCTGGGTCTAGCGCTTCTCCAGATATACCTGTCAGCCATCACGACCGCGTCTATACAGCCGATCAATTCTCGAACACCGTCACCGTCACAGATCCGGTCGGCAATAAGCTCCTTGGCGTCATCCGCCTGGGAGGGCCTACTATACCTAGCGATTTGAGCCCACTTTATGGGTAGGGGGGTAAGCAAATACTGGTACACGGCATGCTCTTCTCACCCGACCATCGCACCCTCGTGGTTGTCTCGATTGCTTCAAATGCAATAGCTTTCATCGATACGGCGACCAATATTGTAAAACACATTACATATGTTGGACGTTCGCCGCATGAAGCAGCCTTCACGCAAGACGGCAAGGAAGTCTGGGTGTCGGTCCGTGGCGAGAACTACATTTCCGTTCTTAATGGTACCACCTACCAAGAGATGAGCCGGATCATCGTGCCAAACGGTCCTGGTATGACGATTTTTTCACCTGACGGAAAATATGGCTATGTCTGCTCCTCCTTCAATCCTGAGACAGTTGTGATAAGCGTTGCCAATCACACGATTGTAGGGCGGGTGCCCCAGGCCAGCCCGTTCTGTCCGAATATTGCAGCGACACCAGACGGTAAGCAGGTCTGGTTCACGTTGAAGGACATTGGCAAGACGGAAGTATTTGATGCCAAGCCGCCTTTCTCCGTCTTGAAGATTCTCGATACGAGGCCGATTAGTAACCACGTAAATATAGTTCACAATTCTAAAGGCAGTTTTGCATATGTAACGATCGGCGGGCTCAACGAGGTCAAGGTATTCCGCACCGACAACTTCGCCCAAGTCGCAACCATTCCGGTCGGTGATTTGCCGCATGGTCTCTGGCCGTCTGGGGACGGAACGAGGATCTATGTCTTGCTTGAGAACGGAGATCGCCTTGTCGCGATCGATACGCTGACCAACAAGGTGATCGGGACTAGTCCAATCGGACAAGGAGGTCAGGCTATGGCTTATGTGCCCAATGCTGTGCCGGAAGGCAATGGCACTCACGGACTGCAGCCGCTGGGTATAGCAGGAAATGCCACTCATCTCTCTCTTGTACCCCTGGTCCATGGCAAGGCGATGAATGTTACCACGGCTCCCACTAGCGTTGCGTTGTTCAATCAGGGGTTAGTTGATGTGCTGCAGGCTGCAGTTACCGGACTCCAGCCCAAACATCCCTATGTGCTCGCACTGTCCCGCAATCCGGATGGCAGTGGTCCGCTGGTCCCCCCACTCTCACAGTTCATGACCTGGCCTGCTGGTTCAGCGGTCGTTAACACAATTGGTCCAATCAGACAAATCCTTCAGGAGAACACCCCACCCAGATATCTCGTGATAGTTCCGGGGACTGCCGTAGAACACGGTCCTCCTGTTCAGATCCAGTTGAGTAATGGGCATCCTGGGTAGCACATTGAAATCTTCATCATATTAGAGGCATGTGATTGATCGATGTGCACAGGAGGAGTTGTGTCTTCGGACCAGTCATAGTAATGGCACTATCTATTGTTGCAATAGTCATACTTTATGTGACAATCGGGCACACTGGACAAACATTCTTCTGATGTGATGATGTCCCCAAGCTAAGACAACATTACGGATTGTCACCGGATCCCGTCACAAATCTGAAAATACTGCAAATCCTGCCTTCGGAGAGCTGCTTACCAACTAGCGTTTATTACGGTAGTAGCAAATAGCTCAAAAAAGATCGTCAGGGTCTAGCTCCTGCGTTTATGTTCCAATAAACGCAAAAACAGCAAAAGCAACAGTAATCTTGCGCGACCTTGGCAATGGCGTTATGTACGTTGAGTAGTAAATTCAAATGGCAAAGGCAGCAGGGTTCTTCAATAGAGAAAGAGAATGCAAACAAGTCAGTCATAATGGCTGCGGAAGTGGAGAAACAGGTTGCGAGTGACTCGGCATAAACAAGTTGATAATCTAAACTGTTCTGCTCCTGCGGTAGGTGTTCTCGGTGTATTGTTCGTGCACCAAGGATTCTTTCAGGGCCGGTGAAAGAAGTATTGTTTCTATGACTGTCGTCAGCCAAAAACACTCTATCACGTTACCCTAGGACTGAAAGTAACAGCTAGTGACGGAAGTCACTAACAAAAGAAAAATTTATGAGGGATTTCTAACTATAGATAGTTTTAATAATGAAAAACCGCGACATGATGGCGTGCATTTATCATATGACAAGATAGCCAGTTTTCTAGCTCCGTATAGAAACTCCAATGCTCTTACTGTTGCTCGCGACTTGGATTTGAAGATTGGGAATCTTCTTCGAGTCTGCAGCGTGAAAAAAAATAAGTACTATCTTTCTGTATACTGCAACAGGTCGACCAAATATTTCTAATTATATGTTTACCAGTGCCGTACGTTGTTGAGTAGGATGGTGTAAGGCGTATGGTCCATGCAACTATCTCTC
>JASHSN010000305.1 GCA_030038695.1 Nitrososphaeraceae archaeon | reverse complement strand
TCCAAAACATCTATAGTTCTCTTTCTTTCACACCATTTGCTAGCTACTTTCCTTGAACAATCATCTAAACAGCTTATGAAGTAATTCCTTTCGCTGGAATTGCGCAGATAGAAAGGACCAAGTATGTCTATTTGTACCATATCATTGGGATGTCGCATAGCAAACCGTTTGTAGGTTCTTATTTTGGCATTACACTTTAGTATGTTAAGCCCGTGTCTCTTGAGTATCTTGTATATGATTCTTGTGCTTAGTGATAATCCAATAATTCGTCTCAGTCTAAACTTTATCCTATTACATCCAAATCGTTTGGTTAGTCGTAGATTGATTATTGTCTCCTCTACCTCCGGTATTACTTTCTTGTATTTGATATTATGAGGTCTTCTAGAGATAGCTGATAGCCCTTCGATTCCTTTCTGCTTATATCTGCTCTTCCACTTGTAGTATGTCTTCCTCGAGACACCATATCTATTCCAAATATTAGATACGGTCTCGCCAGTCCATTCTTTTTCATGTATTAGATTAAACTTTGTTCTGATTTCTATAAGGATACACTTCCTGACAGAAGTGTAACCCATGTTCGTAAGCTATAATGTCACCTATGTGTGTACGTACAACAACTACTGATTCATTCTATCTTGCGAAGATCTAGTCAATGGCTGTAGCACCTCGTAGCACAACTATTACTCATACCATATCAGTGTTGTGCTATACGAACTGTCATGGCTGAAGGCATGGAATCAAGCTGCGACTGAAGCCTACCGATATAAAAAAAGAGTACTGGACGTGGGTCTTTTCAATAGCAATTATGATCTTTTAGTACAAATTTATAATCATTAAAACTGATTTTTAGCTTTGTTTATGTAGAAAGCTGTAGTCTGAACTAGTATGTTGGAGATAGCATCAATCAATATGATCGATAGTATAGCATATATTGCCATTGGGTTTGCAAGTGCCTTCTTTTCGCTTGAAGCGGTGTGGCATTTTACAGCTTGCAAAATTCAAGACAGAAAGATAAAACCATGTTTTTACAAGCAGATTCAGCTTGTAGAATGGAAATCTAATATCCTCTTCATCGGAATGGTAGTCGGGCTGGTCTTTGTCTGTACACTATTTATGTTGCCGCTACACGAAAGCCTTCCAAGCCCCAGGTAATGAATAGCATAGCACACGTACTGATACACCTCGTAACACCCGTGGTATTTCATACCACCATACTTGCTTGAGGTTTTTTGGTTCCTCCTCTATCATTAATGACTTTCTTGATAATAGTTATTTGCCCTAGCTTTCCAATTAGTCGCGGTAGATCATTTTTGGTTTTTGCCAATGTAATAGAAATAGAATTAGAAGTAAGAACCATGATAAGAAAGGTAATCAAGGACAGAGTTGAATGAACTATATAACGATTGAAAGTATTTCGCAATGAATAAAGCTAGATAATGAAACTGGGACATCTCCATTTTTTAATTAATTGTCTGTTTTGGCCCAGTATCTTGCCGTTTTAGATTACCTACATTACGAATGTAAGCTAAAATTTGTGTATGTGATAGATGCTTGGTTGCCCATAACTATTATAACACGCTGATTATCTACGGTAGATCTCTTTGGATGCTAAACTTGACAACACAGATATTGCGATAGTCAAAGCATTGATACAGGATGGCAGAAAGTCTTTCAGACAGATAGCAAGAGAAATAAAAGTTAGTACGCCAACAGTTGAAGCAAGATTTAGTAGATTGAAGGGATTGGGGATTATCAAAAATATTCAACCTATCTTTGATATTGAAAAGATAGATGGCCAGATGTCTGCCCTAGTCTTTGTCAAGACAAACCTATCACAATCAACTGACATTGCAAACAAGCTAGCTTCTATTCCTCAGGTCAGAGGTGTTTACAAGATGACAGGCCAGTACAATATTATAATTAAGGTAGTAATGACACACCACCCAGAATATCTAGAGGAATTTATCAAAACTAAGATTGCAAATATAGAGGGCATAAGATCTGCTTCCTACCAGATGATAACAAAAACAGTGAAAGACGGTCAAAGCATTCCTGTAATGAAAGAAGGAATTTTCCTGAAGATCAAGTGTGACTATTGTGATAATGATATCTTCAAAGATGCGAAGTTAATGAGAGTAGGCCAGTATGAAAGGTACTTCTGCTGCAATTCTTGTTTAACTCTATATAAACAAAAGTACAAAACTAAAATTGAATCAATGTCTAGGTGATCTTTGTTACAATACCTATGTCTATTTAGCCTGACATTCTTAGTGTTATGCAGGCTTATCCTATTCCTGAACAACTATGCTGTCTAATTGTCTACCACTGAATGCCATCGGTTTACTAAACAAAATTACGAGTATAAAGTGCAGCTTCCCTTATGGCATTTTACTGGGTCAGTACCGATTCAGTTAAACCATACCTTGTTCTACTCATTGCTTTAATCTCCTGCTAGATACCCATTCCAACTTTTAGGGATATCAGGCGGAGCACCATAAACTATTGCAATTTCATTATGGGCACTTCTCCCTGTATTTAGCTTGATATCCCTATAATTTGTGCCCTCTGGTACTTTAGTCCCATTAATGTATACGTGCAAAGGATTATTCGCATTAGAAACGTAATTGAATATTTGGTCATTGCTCAGTTTTTTGCCCCAAATATCAAAGAATTGACCTAATGTAAAGTCTCTAAGCATTGGTGCTTCAATATGTATTTTGCCTGACTCATCATGCGTATGTAGCCAATAAAAACAGTTGCTAGGAATTCCTACTTGGGATGGTACTAGAAAATATACACCGTTAATAATGATATCTAGGTGTGAATGTACGTGGAAAGCAGATTGTTCCATCGAATTACACCCTATGCCGTCTATTGCTCGTACACTATGAAGTAATACATGTGGTGTCACGGCAACATATACTCCAATACCCACAATAATCGCAACAATACCAACAATTGTAATCAATTTCTTGGGTACTTTGAGAGGTTTCTTGACAGGCTTCATCATGCCACTATTATTTACGCTTCTGTGTCTGTCTTGACTATGCTGTTCTAACTGTCTTCTGGAATAAAAAAATTTTCCACAGTCGTGACACTTTACTTTTTCTTTCTCTGCCATATGTCATCTATAGTAGCAAGCAAGGCGTATTAATTC
>JASHSN010000304.1 GCA_030038695.1 Nitrososphaeraceae archaeon | reverse complement strand
TTAATTCAATTGCAAGATCGGCTACTTCATCTTGTAGTAAGCGTAGCTTTTCCGACCATTCAAATATTTGTTTTTTTACACTGGCTCCTTTGTCATAAGATTCAATGGATGTCAATACGGATTGCTCAGATAGCGCTGCCATATCTCTTATGATATTTCGAACACGATCTATGCCCAGATCCAAGAGTCTAGTCAATAATGATCTAACCAAATTTACCAGATATATAGCGTTCCGAAGATCCGAAGCTCTTTTTCAGGGTTCTCAAATATCTTTGTCGTATTACGCCCTATCGTCTCTACTAAGTACATAATCAGAAACACTGACTGCTTGCTGCATATTGCGTGTCACAATAATTACTGTTAACCTTTTTTAAATCATGTATTAAATCTTCTATGTGGTCGGCGTGCTGCGCAGCCGTTTTCTCTGACTCTGGTTGGCATCATCATTACAGCATTGATTTCTTGCTCGATCAGATTTTTTGGGATATCGTGTTTGTCATTTGTTCCCATAAAATCAATCAATCTAATAGAATAGATACAGCTTTTGGAATCACGACTGACACTGACTGAATAACTTAACCCTGTTTTCACCAGACTTTGCGCAAATAAAAAATGAGATCCATATTCAAAGCAAAGCTATAACCAGAATTGTATTCGATCAGTCATCTCAGTCAGGTACATATAATAAAGTAAGCTTTATTGCTCTGCCCAAGTAGTTGCATCTTTATCTAAACATCGTCAACCTTAACCATTACCAATTACAGCTTTAATGAAGGGGCCATCTTAGACGAATCACGGCATGGCAATCGAACGGACATAAATACAACAAAGGAGGACAATGAATTTGAAGCATGGTAAATAATCAGAGTATTGAGATGCATCTGCAATATATTGCAGAACGTATGTGCCCGTACATCACACTCTCTGATGTCTGGTTAATTGTAGAGGTATCTAATATTGATATCATAAAGGAGAGACTCCCTATACAAAGCTTCGCGACTCTTAAATGTCGATTTTTATTGATGTAGGTACTACTTGCTATGACGTTGCTTTGGTAATCCTTGGCGCCCTATTGCTAGTTGGACTAGGACCAAGGTTTACCATCGCTTACAGAAGATTTAGTTTTGACAGTATCCCTATTATTTAGAATAAGTTTGTTTTTGACTTGTCTGCTTGCTCATAACTTGAGATCTGACCGAGGCCAGAGATTGGTCAATTTGATATACTGCCAGCTTGTCTCTTCCAAGTAAATCAAATTTTTGGAGAATTGTATGAAACAATGTTTCCTCTTCTATTTGTTCAGTTATAAACCACTGCAAGAATGAGTAGGTAGAGCGATCTTTTTCCTTTTCAGCCATATCAACTAGATCATAAATAGCCCTGGTTACGGTTTGCTCGCTCTTTAGACCAAACTGGAAGATGGATTCCAGAGATTCGAAACTACTTGGAGGTTTTTCAATTGCTGGAATTACCGCCTCTGCTTCAACACTGTTAAGATAATGGATAAACTTTAGCATATGTCCATTTTCCTCTGCAGCTTGTTCAAAGAAGAAGGCAGCACTTCCATCGTATCCTATTCTTTCACACCATGATCCGATTGCAATATATGCATTTGCAGATGACGCCTCATAGGAAATTTGATCATTAATTGCTGTTGCCATTTCGGCTGAAATACGCATTACAGTAATCGCGTTTTTATTATCTATATATTTTGCTTCATGTGCTAATTCCTAAAAATTAGAGGAAATTGGTACGAGTGTGATTAATTCTGAAAACTTTTCTGCAGAGTTATGCGCCACAAAGATACACAGAATATACGAAAAAAAATAAAATAAAATACCCTCGACTTGAAACTGCGTTCGCATCACATTGTAGATTCTTTACTGTTTTTTGTTTTGAACATAAATGGTTATGTCGATTCTATACTATGAGCTTTTACATATGAAGGACTCGTTAAGTTTGGGTGGGTCACTTAGAAATCACGCGAGCATCGCAAGAAGATGCAGGAGCATCTGAAGGTGATGGAGTGATCTTCTCTTTTCAATTAACTAACTAGCCTCCACCTGCCTACTGGCACTTTCTGTACCATACATAAGAGTATGTTTATTCTTGTTTACGACATTTCTTTTCGAAGCAAGCCAGGAGGAACCGCCTATATTAACAAGATAGCCTGCTCTTTGAATCAACGAGTACAAAGTTTCCTCAGCGATCCAATGTTGTGGCTGCCCATGCGTCCTCTGCCTCTGCCACCCAGTAGTTGCTTTGAAGCTTATGTATGAGGTGGCCATCACGCATCGGAGGCGGTATCTCTCGTCTCTCTGCTGGCTTCGCCAAGCCTTTTACAGCCTGCTCAAAACCAGCCGGTGTATAGCTATTTAAAAAATGAAGAACCTCGCTCATGACATTGAATCCGTGTACAGTTCGGCGGGGAATCCAAACCGATTGGCCTGTCCCTGCTGTTATCCGATTTTGACCTACCTGGATCTCCATCTGGCCGTCAAGGATATAGAGACACTCATCACTGAATCCATGTACATGTAATGGTGGACCTGGCCCAGGCCCGCCCATCCACTGTTCCATAATCGAAAATCTGCCTCCTGATTGTTCTCCATCGACGAGAATTACCCAGAGAGCGTCTAACAACCAATAAGCAGGCGCCGTATCTCTATTGAACGCTACTGGTGATTCAATATTTTTGGGTGTTCCTTCACTTTGCTTCTTTTCATCTTGAGAAATCATACCATTATATTTATCGTTGGTGCAAGCCTAGCTGCATAAATCAGCTATCAATTCTTAAGAGCGTCGGTTTACGTATTATGAGCCTTGCCTTGTAGATCCTGATAACATCATTTTCTATCGGATCGTCTGATTATTACACTTTATACAGAAAGTCTGTATAGTAGTACCGATATTGTTCCCAACCCCTGTCAGTTTGTAAATATAGACACGTGTCATTTACCACAGGGGGGTATTGCGTCAGATCTGTGCTATACCTCCGTCGACGAATAATTCGATACCTGTGATATAACTGCTGTCATCGGATGCAAGGAAGGCAACGGCCTTTGCGACTTCTTCAGGATTGCCTACTCTCTTCATTGGAACCGTGTTCAGGATATTCGTCTTGAATTGGTCACTAAGCATAGGTGTGGATATCACACCAGGACTGACGGCGTTGACACGAATCTTACGGTGTTTCAAATCAACAGTCCAGGAACGTGCAAACGATCGTATAGCAGCCTTGCTCGCACCGTAAACACTACCGTGCGCACCTTTGGAGCCTGCGACCGAAGCGGTTAGAATGATAGAACCACCATCATGAAATAACGGAAGTGCCTTTTGTACGGTGAATACAAGCCCTTTAACGTTAACGTTCAATATTTTGTCTATTCGTATTTTGTCGTCAAAATGCGATTCAGTAATTGATCCTAACGGTGCGAAGTCAACTACGCCTGCGTTCGCGAATAGGATGTCGAGTCGGTCGTTCTGCTGCTTCACCGTGTTGTATAACCGATCAAGATCTGCTAGATTTGAGACGTCACCCTGGACACCGACGACATTTCTGCCAATCTGCTTGACTGCTTTATCGAGTTCATTTTGGCGTCGGCCAGTGATAAAAACATACGTACCCTCTTGAACGAATCGATGCGCAGTGGCTAGGCCTATGCCACTGCTTCCCCCTGTGATGACTGCAATCTTCCCTTCAAGTCGTTTTGTAACTAATTCGGTTTGAGTCATATCGTCATTACTTTACTATAACCAATCCTGCCATCCAGGGGTGAATCAGACATGAGTAATAATATGTACCTTCATTTTGGAAAGTTGCAGTAAATGTATTGGAAGATTCAGGAACTGTTTTTGGATAAAGAAAGCCTGAATTAACATACTGTTCATTGCCTGTTATAGTGAAGCTCGGATTAGGAGGGGCAGTTTTTATACTTCCTGTTGAGTCTATTACAGTGGGATTAAAAACTCTTCCATTTGCGACAACTTCTGTAGTTATGTTCGGTTCACTCTTGCCAGGAATCATATTCGGTTCACTATTAGATCCAGTATGTAAGGGTATGAACTTAACTGAACTTGGAATAGCAAATGGCGTAACTGGAGTCGGCATAGATTTGCCGTTAAACACGAATGTCACTGTGTGTGGTTCAGCAACTGAAGAAGGATTATACCATGTTACACTATCTCCTGCCTTAATACTGATACCGTGTGGAGAAAAAGAGTCCCAAGATAACCCGTTTCCTCCAGCTGCAACCCTTGTATTAGATGTCGCAGAAGAGGTAGGGAAGATTACATAAGTGCCTCCTCCTAAAACAAGAATAATTATAATTACGGTAATACTCCTACCAAACAATGCACATAACATAATTGATCACTTGGCCTCTATGGTTTTCCTGTTCTGTACGATGATCCTTGC
>JASHSN010000303.1 GCA_030038695.1 Nitrososphaeraceae archaeon | reverse complement strand
TCTGATGAGCGCCTATGCGAAAAGTCCCGCTGCCGTATAATTTTTTTACATAGACACTCGTTTAGACTATGAATGCCTGTCGAATTTCATAGTAGCCTTGTTAAATGGGTCAACTTCCTCGGGTTTGTATTACCAAAGCCCATTCGAGATGGAATGATGGTTGGGGATAATAGAATATATATTGAAAAAGCAAAATGATCGTAATAATTAGTGTATCTTTTTTTCACTTCATCTACACACCACCTCTAGTGCGGTCATGTATTCATGGCCGAAATGCTGTTACCATCCGGTGATGCCGACGTGATGATGATTATCCCTGGGGTGTAAAACTAGGCTCTCTAGATTTACGAAAATGAGTCGGATGCCGCAGCACACACATCCCAGGGGGGTGTCTTTTCCTGGAAACAAGAAGATTTTGACCAAAAAAGATGGCATTACTGCGAAAAGAGGAGGGTAGGGGGTGTGTGTGCGGCTAGTTTCTACCAACAAAATTAGGTTCTAAGTACTGAAGCCAATAACAAGACTGCAAAAGCCATCTGTACCTAGGGTATTGGCTGGTTCGCCGTTACCGCCGTTTCCGCCAACCTGAATAGTACCTGCCTTGGGCCCGCCCATTCCCCCGTTATCGCCTATTCCCCCGTTACCGTCGGTTCCGCCAATTCCCCCGTTAGCACTTTGGCCAGGAAAAAACGGGCCGCTACCACTTCCACTTGTCCACCATGTCCACCATTACCGCCTGTTACACAACCATCTGGGACCACAAATGCAGTTTCCTTCGGCTGCACCGTTACCCGAACCGCCATTTACACCCTGACGCGTGGTACATATCTAGGTGTATAGACGCACAACAACAATAATTTTATCTTGATCGTTCTTACTTGTGGTACAGATGTCTAATTTATTCAGAGTGTTGGTATCCAGAACATATCCTGAAAATCACAGATACAAATCCTAATTCTTCTATAGATGAATGGCCTTGTGGTTAATTCATATTAGGCGCTTTGTGAATGGCCTTGTGGTTAATGCCTATAAGGTCGTAACAAAAGAATTTGAAATATCCCATTTTTCTCTCGGAAAGAAGAATACCAAGTCTATCAGGACCACGATTCCACAAAACGTGGTTGAAGAACTTGGATTAAACCACGATGGCATTCTCAAATGGGCTATTGTTACTGAAAAAGGTGAGAAGATTGCAAGGGTGTCGAAGTTAAGATGAGTGAACCTGAGCTCCGACAAAATGTTGTGATCTTGGAAACACGCCAGTCAGGCTGCAGGTAGCGCCGTCATTACAAAAGGACTCATATATCAATACGATGTGCCTGCGGAAAATAAAAAAAAGTAGGATTTAGCTTTGGCCGCCTGCGATTGGCCGTTTACATATGCTAACCACAGCTAGGCGCGATGCAACGGCCAGGACTATCTGGTGTACCTGGGGTTTGTCAAAAATGATTTATGTCTATGAAGTTATAGCACGCTTTCAAGCGGATGGTCTTTAAGGGTGAGATGGCGCAGCATTCACAGGATCCATAGAAAAGTTATAGTCGATCTTGGCGGTGAACGATATATAGATCGGGAGAAAGAGACCAAGATCCTAATGAAGGCTTAAGACAACTACTCTTCGGTTGATTATGCAACAATTCATGTAGCACTCCTTATATGAGATCAAAATGGATAGAATGTATGGTTCAGATAGTACTGATATTCATCTTTATTGTAATCACGGCAAACATCGGTACCCTTGTGTGTTTAACCGGTATCGGTCACGCACAATTGCAGGCTAGCAACGCCGGAGAGACCGCTGGACAAAAGGTCTCGTTTCTTACAGACGATGGAGTTTTGATTGTCGGTACATATTACTCTCTTTCTTCATCGCATCAAACAAGTCCGAAGGCAGTTATTCTGCTACATATGCTTGGTCGAAATAGAGATGATTGGGATACTTTTGCGTCCACCTTAAGTAACAGAAGTAATGGTTTCGCTGTGTTAACAATAGATCTCAGAGGTCATGGTGAGAGTATTAATAAGGAAGGAAAAACCATATCATTTCAATCATTTACCTCTGCCGATTTCAACAAAATGGTCTTGGACGTAAAAGCTGCGAAGGATTTTCTTGTGACACAAAAAAACATCCTTCCTAACAATATTGCCATAGTAGGTGCAAGTATCGGAGCAAACATAGGACTGAAGTATGCAGCCTCAGATCCTTCAATAAATGAAGTTGTGCTTCTATCACCAGGTCTGGATTATAGGGGTGTCACGACCTCAGATTCTATTAAGCAATACACTAATCCGATTTATATTGCCACAGCCGGAAGAGATCCGATTGCGGGCAACGATCCTCAAACACTTTGCAATATCGTAAATTGCGGCAACCACTTAATGGTCTATCAAGATAGTAATAGTCATGGTACCGATATGTTTTCAGATTCCTCGTTAAATCCACCTCTAGATAACTTAATAATATCATGGTTAGCCCGTGGTTCATAAAGTGAGTGGTTTACAGGTAAGCTACTGGATTGGTAGAAAGAATAAATGTTCGAAAAGGAAAGAAAATGTATATCTTGTGTTCCGTAGAAAATAGTTGAAAATGATCTCTGCATTGCCTTGACTATATCTTTGGGCTAATGATTTTGTCTCTGATTCGAGTCTACCAGAAATCATCCTAGCTACCGCGCTGCTCATTTTTGTATATTGCAACCAAGCAATTCTCCCATCAGTACGTACCGCTGCCACCGGTAAAAACGTCATACGGAATATTGCGATATACACCATATTCCTTGTGTAAACACGTATGCACGTCGTCAAGGGTCAGCTTCCCATGTTCGTTAGCCCTGTCAGTCATGCAATTGAAGAAATTTTTTATTGCGAATGCTGGTGTCACAATTGTGCTTGTCAACACAACTGCCATAGCTGAGACGACACCAATGATGCACAGGGTTCGCTGTGTACTCATTGAAATTGAGAATATTGTCATCCTTATACTTAAAGTTCAATAAGTAATTATACATTTTAGACCTTTACTCTAGATCATGGCTTCTAAAAGTTTCAGGAAATCTAATCTGTAATCTGTTTGTGATATCAACGTTAGTTAGTTAATTGTACCAGCTGCCACAGGTGTTACCAAATTTCAACTGTCAATGGTTAAATCGGAGCTAACATACAAAACGTTAAGACGGGTCAGAATGGACCAGTTGTAGTAGACTTATCTAAAGAGACAATGGATGATCCTCCCAGGTAAGGTGAATGAATTGTTAGTAAAATGAGGTATAAAATCCGCTGGTCTTCAGGGAGTACTAACTCGTCATCCTTTAACTGATCATCAATCTAAATTGCCAACGTCCTGATTTTGAGCTCTAAGCTTAGATTCTGTGAAGATGACTACAGGGCAATATTAGTTGCTCCCAAGCGAAAAGCCTTCGATCGGGCTTGTGACCTGAATTTTATGTGGCAAAATCAACGCAGTAGATTTTGAAGTTATCCAAAAATGGCTTTAAATTGATTCAACAGCTTTATGAATCTCATGATACTGAAATATTGATAGGACTGCGATTAATTCTGACAACTTGGTGTCCGATGACCGGGTAGTGGATCGTTTCAATCATTCTATAACTGTAGAGGCTCATTCATCATTTCTTATAAAATTAGGCAGAATTTACATATCTTCAGGGAAGTCGATAAAAAATTCGTATAACTACATCAGAAGATTACAAGCTGAAGTCAAATTTCTATACAATCAAGAGGCGTTACTTGTCGAATTGTCATTGGAATGATTAATATGTTAGCACAACTACACAACACATTTCGAACTTAATGACCAGTAGTAATGAACTAAGCCGGTCCGACAGAAAGGAACAGAATAATCCTAACAAAAAGCAAAAAGCTATATTCATCCTATGTGATACATGCTATTGGTCTGCAACATACTTCACTCAGTTCATGTTGCCCGCAGAAGGTAGATGCCCTAGCTGTCAAAATACAGAACTCTCAAGCTTTCCGATTTTGCCAAATGAATCATTCATCTCAAATTATAGTGAGAGCGAAGGATTAGAGCTAGAATTCAGATTTGCGAAAGAACATGATATCTGATATATCTGACTGCTACTGAAGTTCCTGTAACGATAATTTAGTAATATATAACGTGAGCAATATGGATATCGTCGGTCGTATGAAATATGAATACAGGTACCATGGCTAGCGAGAGGTAGACTTCCATTGGCGTCATCGGCGTGAATAAACAATATTTGAATAGCTGTTCTATACTTGTTCGGCATTATTACCATAATCTTTCTAATTAATACTACTATATTCTTGCCACTTGATGTCGAGTATAGCACATATTTACATACTTACTTTCTCGTGTAAACAACTATAGAAGTGACAAGCATCAAGAACTACAATGCTACATTACTCGTAATATTAACAACAGCTGTATTACATCTGGCAGTGTACTTATAGGTAGCGGTCACATCGTACCAGTCGACGACAATGCAACAAAGAACTTCAATACTGTCATCAATGTACAGAGTTTTACGTTCCAAGAGTCACGCTGTGTCCCACTGGCGGCTTCCGGAATTAACGCCTCGCACACTGATTCCGAGTCACTACAGTTGCAAGGTACGGTGGTACTCTAAAGCTTCAAAAAAGCACAGAAAACTTGCCCCCATATTTCTTCTCTATCTTGTAAGAAGATAATATTCTAATTTTTAGACTGCACTATCCTCAACATGAATTGCATATGAAGTTATTGTTCTGCTTGCCCCCAGGTACGTTCTCTAAGCAAGGATAAGGGCAGTGTTCACTCAGACGTCCCTTCGGGATTAGGACCTGAATTTTGCACCACTGTAACTCTAGAAACACCAAATTAGTCGTGATTAGTGCATTGATTCTAATCCATATAATGATTAATATCACTCTATTCATAGATAGAACTGTTATACATTCGTGTCGTGGATAAATATGGGCAAGAAAAAACCCAAATGGAAAGCTGAGTATTTAAATAGTCTTTACAAGATTTATGATTGGGACAAAAAATTAGCGGGTTACTTCTTCCCGAAATATACTGATGATATGGAGGAAAGGCATGATAAAAATGAGAGCGTTCCTGATGACGTATTTACAGAGAAACTAAATAAATCCAAAGCTAGCGTATCTGGAGGAAATCTCTTGGTTCCGATGCTAAAGCTCAATCTACTAGACATACAGGAAGGACTGGACTTGGATTACACTATCGAATCGCTTGAAACCAACTTGAAAAGAACGAAGCTATGGAAGCAATGGATTACCCATAATCATCAACAATTCTCCATAATTGGTACTGGGGTATATACTGCAAGAGAAGATAGAAACATGTTATCAATAGTTCTCGGAATAGATTCAGATCTTATATTGGGAGAAGTCGAGGTTGTAACAAAATTGACCCCGTTGCTTGATAATTTGCATGAGGCGGGTCTCTTATAGTTCATCTTTTTGATATCCTTCTCAAAAATTAACTTTCCTACACCCATCTCAACTCTCTAAAAAGCAAATTTGTGAACAATTAGCTTGCAAAGATCATTTGTTTGTTGTGACTAGCGCAAAATGCAGAAAAGGTTTAAAAAATGATTAAATCTTTAATATTAATTA
>JASHSN010000302.1 GCA_030038695.1 Nitrososphaeraceae archaeon | reverse complement strand
ATGTCATCGTATTCTGCAGACCCGTCATGTTTTTCCTGAGATTATGTTATTGTTCGTAAGTTGAAGCCATCCACTAGTTTATTCTGTGGTGGTTTGCCATTTATTGCTGCAATTCCGACTTTCATAATATAGTTCGAATTACCTTTAAGGAAGGGTGCTTGTAGGTGATATGCACCACTACTACTGAAGTCTGGACCATATACTCTTGTGTGATTAGCATATCCTCCTACTATCAATTCTAATGGAAGCTTATCTCCTGGCACATTGAATGTTTTAGAAAATACCTTATTTGTAATACTGTTTTTAAACATAGTTATATTGTATGTAATTGGGGTTGACATATCTAGCGGTATAGTCAAAGGTGTAAAATCCAGTAATGTTCTAGAATCTTTTGTAACATTCCATATTGGACCTACCCCTGAAGAGAATTCAAAATTAGTGCCTGTATCTGTAACAGCATTTACTGACACTATTCCAACTCTCCATGGGTGTATCTCACAATGATATAGGACACTACCTGCTCTATCGAAAGTGTACTGAAAAGGCACACCGTTTAACGCTGGTATAACACCTGAATTAAAGAGTGCACCAGAATCTGGTCCTCCAAACGATCCACTAGTTACGGTGTGAGGTTGTTCTGGATCATTGTTGAACCACGCTACAGTAATTCCAACAGGCACTGCTATTTTAGCAGGATAATAATGAATGAGATTAGTCTTTTGGGCTGCTCCTGGAACTATTTCCACCGAGTACGTCGCCTTTATGCTACCTGTTCCAACCTGTCCATGAACATGTATTGTCTCGGTTGTTGTTAACATTAATACAGTTATTGCCGAAACAGATGCCAGAAGTACTATAAGGGTCAAGCATACGCTGAATCGTTTCACCACGACCACTGATTTTATCATAGTAAAAAGAATCAATAAATAATGGTATTTGAAAACTATGAATGCAGTGTCATGCAGTGAAATTCCCATGCTTGTAATAAGGGAATTTCAGGTGTTATTTACATTAGCTTTCTATCTTACTATTACAACTGGGCGCGTAGCGTAATGGCTTACCTTATAGGCAACACTTCCTAATAAGAACATCTTAGCTTCACTAATACCTCTACTTCCAACTACTATCGTATCTATATTTTCTTTATCGGCCGTCCGTAACACCTCTTCTGCCACATCATTCGCCTTAGCTTCCATCACATCTACGTGCGTCTGCAATACCTTCTTGGCTCTTGATTGATATTTTTGTAACACCTCTCTGCTATCTAGTTCTAATTCTTTATTGATAGAATAGCCAACAGTTCCCAATTCTTCAGATACGTGTAGAATTAACAAACTCGCTCCGGCTTTCTTTGCTAAATCACATGCATATTCAAAGGCTTTATGTGCATTTTTAGAACCATCCACAGCAACCAATATTTTCGATATCATTTCGAATTATTTAAAAATGCTACAAGAAAATAAGTTATCTCAATCTTCGCGACAGGGGCATCGCCGACAATGCCAATATTTGTGAACTTGTTCACTGAAATAACTATAAAACCGAACATCATTCCAAGACTTTGCAAATAGCATGAAGCGCTTTTCCATAACATATTCTTTACTACGGAATTTGATTAAAACATCATACTTTGTATTATATAATAATGAATAATGGATGACTTGGTCCTCTCTAATTGATAGAGACGGTAGCATGTATATTTTTTGTGCTTCGGGATAAGTGAACACGAATAATGATTCATCTTTTCCTCCTTTTGGTAGAAGTGTAGTGCTTGAAGCAATACCAGCGAGGGCATACATATATGCAAACGGTAATCCACTTGCATATTCCTCTCTAGATGTCTCTATTCCTTTCATTGTGTCTATAGAACATATTTCTGGTAATTTTTTACCCCGCCGCCAGTATAGCGGAATATGTTGATCGTATATGCTTGTGTTATTTTTCATTATATTAATCTCAATACGACAACCAGAAGCATTCATCGAAAAAATTTTCCAGTCCTTATTGTATATTGGAAGGCCCCAAACAAGACCTTCAAATATTTCAGTTTTAGAGCTACCCACACTTATGCTTATATCCTTATGATCAGGTTTTAATTCGCCGATACTAATGCGAGGTTTTCTAAAAAATCCTTTATTTCTTCCCTTCTTTTGAATCCAAGTATCCCAAAGAAAATAGTCAGGACTGTCTGAACTACTGGATTCGCAAGAACTGTCCATACCTGCGTTAGGATATTGGGCATAGGATTTTCTATTAAATGATTATTATATTTAAACCATGAATCCGAATACACTAATATCTGAATCCGACTTAATACTTTTCTTATTTGGTCAGATCCGACGTTAACTTAACAGAACCTTCTAAGGTAATGGATAACCTGCTCGCTTTTTGTATAATATATTACTCCTGTAAAGTCGATGGGTGTTCTACTATACACAAATAGAAAGCTATTAGATTATTGGATCGAATGATTGGCTAATAATCTTAATAATTGTAATGTACATGCGTTTCCTTTACCGAGAAAAATGGTTAGGTCAGAAATTTTAGATACTTCATTGTAGATGCCGCCAACGATTATCAGGAACCATTCGTTCTCGCGAATATAGCCAGTACTGAAAAGTGTGTCTAGAGGACAAAGTGTGCTTTAAGTTAGTGATAACCAAATACCGGTGATGGATGCTAGTAGACAAATTAACGTTATTAAATATGGTACAATTTATACCATCTATTCTCGTTCGAGAAGCAACTCTCGTTGTTAGGTCTTTATTTCACTATCAGTACTGACGATCCTGCACTTTCAGAAATTCTTCTAGCAACACTTCCAAGAAGCTTTATCGTGCCAGCGGAATATTCCTTTTCTCTCTTTAGTTGTCGACTGCCCATAGCTATTAGGTCTACTTGTTCATGCTCTGCTACATCAATTATTCCTTCTGCAGGGTCTCCCATGCCTATTATGAATCTGACACTTATTCCATTTGCCTTTACTTTTTCCATCCTATCGTTTAGCATAGCCTTTGCACCTACTTTAAGAATGTTAAGGGCTTGTACTTTAGCGTCCTCAAGTTTTGATTTATCCCCAATGAACGCCAAAAAGGCACTTGAGGGTAATAATCTGTCATCTACTATATGCAAAATAATTATCTCTGATTTGAAAGCCTTAGAAAATTCTATCGCTTTATCTAATGCCTTATCAGACATTTCAGAACCATCATGCGGCACTAGAATCCTATATGTCGTTATTCTACTCACGAATTTTAATAATTAATAACATATATTTTATATTATCGTGCGAGGTTATATGAAAAAATATCCCATATAACCTATATACATATATGTCAAGCAACCTTTCTCCTAGTAACATAAAATTAGATAATGAGATGCCTTCGATACTACTCAAACGAATTCCCGGTATTTCTTACCAATACATCATTATAATACTGTATTAGAAATTAGGATATTGTGTACTTCCACTGAATTCTAACTTTTTAAATCTCCATTCTATAAAGATGAGATCGTATATGTATAAAGCAAAGAACAGAATTTCCCGAATATTACTTTCAATTGATCGCTCAGTCGTCTATAAAAACAGCAGAGCATCCCCACGGATTTTGATCTCGTCACTATACATTGAATGGTTTTTCATGGTAGACATATGATCATAACCCTTCTGGAAATTTATAACTTGAAGGTATAGTGGATGGCGGAGTACCATAAACTATTGCAATTTCGTCATGTGCATGTAACTTAATATCTCTATAATTCGTTCCATCTGGTACTTTAGTTCCATTGATGTATACATTCAGAGGATTATTAGTATTGGCCACATAGGTAAATATTTGATCATTGCTCAGTTTCTTCCCCCATATATCGAAGAATTCACCTAATGTAAAGTCTCGGTGCATTGGTGCTTCGATGTGTATTATTCCTGATTCATCATGAGTATGCAGCCAATAAAAGCAGTTACTAGGAATCCCTATTTGAGATGGCACTAGGAAATATACACCGTTAATGATGATATCCAAATGAGCATGTATGTGGAAGACGGCTTGTTCCATTGCGTTACACCCTATACCATCTATTGTTGAGCCGGTAGCAACAGGAAGTGAGGTATGTGGTGCCATGTCATAATATATCCCAATACCTGCAACAATCGCGACTAGAATGCCGACACCGATTAGTGCAATGAATTTGTTTGTGAGCTTGAAAGGCTTCTTGACAGGTTTCATCATCCCCTTCTTGTCCACCGTACTGTGTGTATCTTTTGTATGTTGTTCTAACTGTTTTCTCGAATAAAACGATTTTCCGCAGATACCGCACTTTACTCTTTCTTTGTATTCCATCCTGTCATTCAGCTAACAAAAAACATGTATTGATACCTACTCGCCTACAATTGTAAAGTAATCCTAACCTGATCATATTCGTCCATTATAATCAGCAATCATTTCTCTACCATTGATTTGTTT
>JASHSN010000301.1 GCA_030038695.1 Nitrososphaeraceae archaeon | reverse complement strand
TATGAAGCCGCCTTTCACACCAAACTTAGATATCGGTAATCAGTATGTGATATTTGGCTGAAATAAGCTTCCCTCAAATATTCCAGTTGATCGGATTCCAGTTGATGGAAATTTTAAGTTCACTCCTAGGTCGTGAAGACCATAGGTAATATGCCAAAGTTACCGTAATTAAAAGTGATGTAATAATCATCGGTGCTGGCAAATTGGCGCCGCTGGGAATGACCAGCTGTTTATTCTGACCAGAATCTTTCAATTTACTAAAATCGTCATTTGCTTCCACTCGATTTTTGCATACAACCAGTTGCATCTTTAGTCACTTGGAATCTTCCAAATTGTACGAATAAGGGTCAAGATTCGACTGTTATCTTGACATTGCGATTACGATTTATTAGATATATACCAAACAACATAACTCCTACCGCGATTATTTGAAATATGGAAACATGTTCATGTAGGAATATTGCTGCTAAAACTAGACCAAACACAGATGAAAGTGAAAGTATTAACATAGTATTTGTTGTCCCTATTTTACTTAAACCTTGCAATAAGAAGTATAGAGATACGGCAAATCCAAGTATCCCAAGAAGCAATATGTAAGGTATTTCAGTCAAATTTATGTTTACTGGAATACCTAGTAAAAGACCCAAGACTAAAATAATAAAACCGCCAATAAAAGATTTTAACTGTATTATTCTTGTGATGTCTATCCTTTGACTAAGTATTCTGCTAATATTGTTATCCAATCCCCAGAATAAAGTAGCACCAATAATAAGCAAATTTCCAGTATTTACTTTTAGGAGAGACCTATCAAATTCTAGATTCGTCGAAACAATGATTACTCCTGTTAAAATTAGGGCCATTGCAACATATCCAATACGATTCAGCTTTTCTCCAAAAAGTGTTAGCGCAAAAATTATTGAAAAAATTATCTCGCCATTTGATAAGAGAGAGCCGTTAGCCGCTGTAGTCAATTTAAGACCGGAGAAGAACATGGCCGGGGCAATGGCTGCGCCAGAAATTGACGTTATGAATAAAAGTGAATAATCCTTCTTACTGAGCGAGAGCTTAGATTTTACTACCGATGATATGGCCAGGCCAGAAATTAGATATACAAGAGAAGCGAGCATAAGCGGATTCACAGTCGATACAACTGGTTTCGCAACTGTAGAAACACAGCCAAAAAGTAAAGCCGCTATTATCGCTGATATATAGCCAATCACAAGAGGCCTATCTTTCTGTAGATTGGCTTTCACATAATCTGCAATTACACACAGTAATTAAACAGTATGCCTCACCTCAACTAACAAATATTTACTGAATTAGCAAGGTCCAGTTGGATGGGATGCACGCAATTCTGAAAGCCCATATGAATAGACGCTCATAATAGAATGGAACATAGCGATCTTCCAGATTCTGGTTCATATGAATCTCAACCTAAACCCCAAACATCCCAAGATACCGCAATAGAGGCAGTATTCAAAATGCGTGATAATATAGTCGATATAATTACAGAGGAATAGATTTTGATTAATCAATCAACACTGCCGCTTGCAGGTGCAGCCTTTGTCATAATTTTCAAATATTGGAAGCAGCATTATAATACAATGGTACAAAAGCAAATTGCTTTTGAAAAGACCAAACGACAACAGGAAGCATTAACTCTGAGTGATATCTCACCTAAATGGGCTAAACGACTAGAAGAGCGACGACAACTGCCAGTTCCTTTGTCAATTACATGGCTACGATGGTGGTTTGAAATCATTTATCCTCCAAAATGTGTGGTAGGAGAAGCACATGGTTTCACAAGATCTTATACATATAACTGTAGAGAATGTGGTAACATTGGCGACAAGTTTTCCCTTTACTTTACTCTCCATTTACTTTCTAAATTAGAAGAGAACAAACAAAGGTTTGTCGATCATTGGAATAAAGAACATACTTAACTTAAGATATTACCTAACAGAAAAAGTGTCTTGCTCGCGATAGATGGTAAAACAAACACTTTAAATATAAAGTTGTTAAGGCGAGGCATCATATGGTACGTCTGAGTTTTATAATTCGCGTATAGAAATTACAAAGCGTCCAATAGCAGAAAATAAGTTTTCCTAGTACCAGATTAAGTATCTATAATAATATAGCTGCGTATGTATTGATATGGGTAAAGAGCCAAACCAAATAACTGAACCAATAGCGAAACTTTTTGAAGGAAAGAATTTTGCTTTCATAGCAACTCTTATGAAAGATGGTTGGCCGCAGATAACGCCGACATGGGTTGATCTTGAAGATGGTAGGATTCTAGTAAATACTGCCGAAGGTAGGCTAAAGCAAAAGAACATATCGAGAGATGATAGGATAGCAATTTCAGTTGCTGATCAAAATAATCCTTATCACATGGTTACAATTAGAGGCAGAGTTGTCGAACAAACTAAAGAAGGTGCTGCTGAACATATAGACAAACTTGCAAAAAAATATCTCGGTGTTGACAAATACCCTATACGTTCGCCTGATGAAAAGAGGATTATATTAAAAATAAAACCAGAAAGAGTTCATTATCAGCCAACTCAAAACTAATTTTTGCATTGTAGTTAAATAACTATTCACCGTATAATTCGATTCAATACTCCCTGATATGCTTCAACGCCTATATCATCGAATCTATAACAGGAATAGTCTCGTGGACAGATTGTTGATATTGCAACAGAGCATTACCAACAGAATCGAACAAGCGAAGAATCAGATACACCCAACCCATAACAAAGCATTTATCGACAGTGTCTTAATTGAAATAGACACTGAACTCGGTTTTAGATGAGATAAGCCAATATTCTATAATTGGCGAGCAGCTCGAGTGAATGCCACCTATCGCATCTAGTTGTTGTTGTACTGTAAGTTCACTCCAGCCTTTCATAGTGGGTAGGGTGATCCAGTTCAGTCGTATAACAACTATTATATAATTTTTAAAAACAAATCAAAAAGTTAGTTATCAAGGGTATCGATCTATGGATAAGCTAAAGGTTTGGTTAGTGTTAATATTACTTTGGGTAATTATAGGATCCACATGTATAGCTATAAAAATTGCGATCGATACCATCCATCCATTTTTAATG
>JASHSN010000300.1 GCA_030038695.1 Nitrososphaeraceae archaeon | reverse complement strand
CATGATTAAGATTCTGGATATGACACCGATTTGCAACAAATGCGGAAGACGTGCGTTTAATACCATTACCTGCGAGTTCGCAATCTTTTCCTTAGATGGCTCTCAAAATAAGAGAATAATAAAATTCTATTTATGTGATAGGCATATTTTTGAAGTGGAAGAATTTTGTAGAAAACAAGCAACTTCATGAGAACGTTAGTTCATTTTACTGGTTGTGTCATGCTTCTTATACGACTCAAATGCGTGTTTTCTCCATTGAAACTAGCTGCTATGAGATTCGTCTCGATAATCGACAAGATAAAACAACCAAGACTTAAAGTGGACACCCTTCTACTGAGCCGAAGCCCATGTGTGGCATTCCGTTACAGGATAGAAGTATTCTTGAGATGGTTTGCAAGATACCTGAGTTGGAAAGTATTTTTTATAGAACAATATAGAATACGAACTATAGCACAAATATACACAAACATACTTACGCAAGTAGTATTAGAGTGTTGGCAAACTGAATGAAAATGTCGCTCCTTTTCCATCAACATTGTTCTTGCCCCATATTTTACCTAGATGAGCTTCCACAATACCCTTCGATATAAATAAGCCAAGTCCTGTTCCATGTGAAGATGCAAATTTTGTGAATAGCCTTGGCAATATATTGATGTCTATGCCTTCACCATTGTCCTTGATACTAATAATTACCCAATTCTTGTTATCGTCTTTACTAGTATTGTCTATTTCGACACTAATTGTTATCGTACCTCTTTGGGTAAATTTGATAGCATTGCTCAATAAATTTGAAATTACTTCAGCTATCCTTGATTTATCTGCATGCAATAAAATATCATGAGGTTCATATAATAGTTGAAGATTTCCGCTATTAACCCTCTTGCCTAACACTATGTCATCGATAGTTTGTAGTATTACGTCATTCAGATTGAACTGTTCTTTTTTCAATTCTAGCGACTTACTTTCGATTTTTGTAGCATCTAATATATCGTCTGAGAGGCGATTCAATCTCTTTGCATTTCTATTGATAATAGACAGTAATTCATCGTACTGCTCAATATTTCCTGTCTTCGATAGAAGAAGCTGCGATAAACCAAGTATCGGTTGTATAGGTGTTTTTAATTCATGAGCTGCTATATTTATGAACTCTTTCTGCATTCTGTCGTGTGCTTTTAGTTGTTCATTTGCTTTCTCCAATCGGAAGCTTGATTCCTTTATTTGATCATATAATTCAGTTTGTAGCCAGAGATTTTCAAAAATGGAAATATATGATAAAACTCCTGCCCTGCTATTAGAGTATATAGATAGTCCTATTGCTTCATCAAATATGCCTTTTGAATCATCCCTTATTTCCATCACTAATGAAACTTTTTCATCTACGATTAGGATTGTAACATGCGTATTGAGTCTAGTCTGTTTAATATACCTCAGGTCAATATTATTATCTTTATAATCTGAATCAGTTCTTTCAGTTAAGCTACACACTAGTCGTTCGGTTAATTCATGTCTAGGCATCAATATCCTAATCCTTACGTTTCTTTGGTCTGCTGCCTCTTTTGCTAATTGTACTACTCCGATGTTATGTTGACGAAGAAAAGCATTAGTCGTAGGAAAAACTATTATAATGTCTTTTTGTGCTTTCTTCAATGAATCTAAATACAATTCTCTTGTCCTAGCTGCACTTGGAATAACTTCTATATCTGCCAAGTCAGTGCCTTCTTCAATGTCTGCTATTCTCACTTTGGCATCAACTCCATTCTTCCATATCTGGTCAAATAAAGAATTAAAGTGCTCGATATAGAAAGGTTCAGTACTAATTAGGAAACTCTCACTTATCTTGCCACATTCCATCTTTTCGATTGTTACTGCCATTTGCACGTCTGAAACACCAAAATTCATTGGTGGCATATTTTTTATATGTCTTATCTGTATTCCTGATTTTAGAAATACTTTCACTAGATCTAGATTATCTTTATCTATATTGATAATCCATCTCATTCCTTCTCCTTCTCCTTTTTTATACTTCTCTACTATGTCAAGAAATGTATCAAAAAGATACTTGTAGCTCATTTGCATTCCACCAAATGCTGAACAAATCGACAATTTAGTTGCACGATTATTAAATCGTCTTAGTTCGTTGATAATTTGATCTTGATCTTCTAAGATTCTTGTGCTAACAGGTAGTACATCCTCCTCAATCTCTCTAATCCTTTGTTCTGCCGGTGTTGCCTTGTTCCACAGAATTTCGAATATATATTGCTGCTGTTGTACGTCTTCTATTACATTGCTATAGACCGCATGTGGTATTATTATTCCCATGGATTTTGATTCACCGAGACCAGTACTTCTGGTATCGGTTGTGGATATAGCAATGTATTCGGAATCACTTACTCCAAAGTTTCCCTTGACCCCATCTAGATGCCTGAGTTCCACACTTTGCACAAACACTTTGGTGTAGGATATATTTTCTTTTGTGATTTCGGTAATAAATCTCATTCTTGTATCCCTAGCTTTTGCTTCCAAGATTGCTTTCTTTATTACTTCAAATGCTGAAGGTATCAGTGATAATGATCTTGAATCTGCACAATAATCCCATCTGCTATTTGTATTTTGAAGAATATGTAGATAGGTGTTAATTATTGTTTCAGTATCATGTAATACCTCTAATCTTCCAGGATCTGCCAATTATCTCACATATAGTGACAATGATCAGCTACGGATATTATATATTTTTGTAGAACATTTGATGTAAGGATATTATTACAACGGCTAGATAGAAAAAATTACTTGTTGATCGTTGGGACGAAATGAGAGTCCTAATTTAATGTGCTTTCATTTCCATACTTGATCATCGTACTAATTATCTGCTCAACTTCTTCAGGACCATCATTCTTTCGTACCAACTTCCCAATTGATATAACGTCGCGAATATCTCCTCCCTGGTTCCATACTGCCTTTCCTATAACGTGAACAATCTTCAATTTGGGCAATACTTTGACCGATACTTCTAGAAACTGCTCTTCTGTATATCGAGGTAGATGTAACCGTCTAAATCGGGATTGCAGCGGTCTTGAAAGCCTTCTGATTTCATTGCATGCGGCAAATACTTTTGCTCCCTTAATTCTAAAATCATATCGTTTACGCATCTGGTCTACCTTGATATGCCCATTTTCCATGAAATTCAGTAACTTCTCCTGAAACTGTTTGGGCATCTTATCTAATTCATCTATGCAAATGATCTT
>JASHSN010000299.1 GCA_030038695.1 Nitrososphaeraceae archaeon | reverse complement strand
GACCCTAAACCTCAAGTTTACACTAAACCTTAAGTATTTCCATATTTAATTTACATTAACACCGATGAAGCTTAAAGACATTAAGGAAATCTCTTCTGATAGCGTGAGGATTATCACTGAATTCGGATCGCCAGGGATGACAGAATCGCTTAACAGAATGAAAGAAATTGCATCGGTCATACAGGAAACTACAAAGTCCTTTGAAGATCCTCAAATGGTTCAGAATATTGAGAATATGCGCAAGGCCTTTGAAGCGATGAAGGACGCAGGAGATAGAATGAAAAATGTATTTGCAGAAGTTAAGGGAACAGGTGTCATAGATGAAGCAAAGGATATGGCGGACTCGGTTAAAAATATGGCTGGTTCTAATAATCAAAATTTAAAGGAGTTCATAAATACCTTTAAGGATACGATGAGATCAGTTAAGAGTTTAGCGAACGAATTAAGACATTCTAAATAAGTTAATGAAGGTTATTATCCCTAGAGTCAGGTGAACACTAAAGAAATATGTTCTCGTCCCGACTCGTCTGATGTAAAGTTCTAAATGTTAAGCTTGACCTAATCTAATTAGAAACTGTCCAATTACTAGGTAATGTATGGTATTGCCTCCTCCTTTTTCGTGTTAGGTATATCCTTATCGCAAGATGTATGCCAAATCCTGCGAATAAGCAAAGGACTATTCCTAACGTTATATTAGATTCAATAAAGTATATAACAGCAAAAACAAGAGTTAAACCTGCGTACGAAAACACCAGAATCGGTAGATATTTGCTAACTTTCTCTGCGATTTCTATAATTTCAATGATTAGCTTTATTCGATCTGCAGTAGTCACTTGCACTTTCTTATCATCACTATCATTATAACAATGCTCAACAAATAATAATAATGTTGTCAGCGATTCAATTTCAATTATCGAATGCATCGGTTGAGGATATCTTTCGAAAACGGCCATTGAGTTTTATTTCAAACAGCCTTCGGATCTTTGCCAGATCAGAGGGTTGTAAATGTGACAAGGTCGGTAGTTGAATCCAATTCGAGCTGAAGTTGTCGTGGCAGCAAGCGGCTGGCTACCACCACAAACATTTAAATCATCGTGAACTATTAAAACTATTTTCAGTAAAGCTTCGTTTATCACACTATTTTCATTATTCAATATTTATTCAACCATTAGCAAAATGCGCAATATGCTAATTTGATATCTGAGACGATTCTTATCACCGCTTGCACCGGCCACAGTCCGTATGCATAAGTTGTGGTTAAAATATTATGAGCGCTCGGAAACTATAACTATTTCATTACTACAATATATCTTAAGATAATCTTTTGTCGTTCTATTATATGGGGGGATAGGATGTGCCTACTGCTAATGAAATAAAAGAACAATTAGAAAAAAATTGGTTTAAATTCCTTAACGATAATTCTGCCAAGTTCTCGCTAAGGACTCTTTCTGGTGCTACGCCACCTTCAGTGTTTGTTGGACGCTACGGTTATCCTAAAGTAAAAGTTGGACCAATGGTCCCGCCACTACATGGAGACACAACCGTATTGGATACGCCAGAAATGTGGCTTGGCAAAAGTTTGGAAGAAATCGTTAATTATCGATTTTCTCTCGTGAGAGGGGTATCAAGTGTTGATATTCATAATCCATGTGGAAAATATGTGGAATCTTTACAAGAACTAGCTATGACCAGTAAACCTGTAGAAAGCGAAATAACCTTCGAAAAGGCGCCTATTGCAGACATAGAGCAAGAGAAAGATTTCGGTTTAGATGCCAAATCAGCGCCCTTTGGCCCTATTGCCCCTTTAAACACGTTTAAAACTTCATCCTCGCTCTCGGTAGATCAAAGACTAGAAGATGTTTTTTATGACAAGGATCTGTGCTCGACAGAAGGCATAATAAATCTTTATCAACATGGAGTAGAAGTCAGTAGAATCCAACGAGTTCTTAGTATGGGAATGCTAGGATTACAAAAAAATAGAAGGCTAGTTCCTACAAGGTGGAGTATTTCAGCGACAGATGATATTATTTCAACAAGTTTGATAAAAGCTATTGAGACATCTCCAACGATTGATTTCTTTGAGGTCTATAGACATATTCATTTGGGTAATCATTATTCGGTAATTTTAATTCCCGAAGATATCTGGAGCTTCGAGATGCAGGAAGCGTGGTATGATAATAATGGAAATTATGGAGTTGGAAGTGATTTTGAAAATGCAAATGGTTTAGATCATTATCCTTCTATTGGTGGCGCATATTTTGCAGGCAGATTAGGTGTAATTGAACATCTTTTTAAACGAAGACATAAAGCAGCTGCATTGATTTTCAGAGAAATTCGTCCAGAATATGTTATGCCTGTAGGAGTATGGCAGGTAAGAGAGGGAATAAGAAAAGCTCTTAAAGGAAGAGCTAGCGAGTTCAACGATTTCCAGAATGCATTGTCGTTTGCATGTATCAATCTATATGTATCAAAAAGTGAATGGATTAGAAATAGTAGAATCTATAATAATAGAGAACAAATGAGAATTACAGATTTCTTTAAAAAAATAGATTTGAAAACATAAGTTATCTTGTCAGATGGTGGATGAATACATAAAAAACGAATCTCTGGAAACAACTTCATCAGAATGGTAAAAAATACTTTCTTACATCTGGAGATCAGAAACACCACGCATATCACAGAGGTGAAATCGTTGTGAGATTGTATTTCTAAAATGACCTCACAAATGCGTCCCTATCGTCTTTTGTACGATCCTATCCTCACAAGCCATGCCCTCTTTTCGGAAACCAAAGCTTCCTTTCAATCCCCGTTATAGCATATTGGTAGGTATGAACCTAGAAATATTATGTTAAGAAAACTATGAAAAATCGGTGATTGTAATTTTCTCCTAGGGCTTTCATCCCATTCAACAACTAAGGCGTGTGACATATCGTCTTTAGTGTCGTCCCTACCGTCACCATTAGCTCTAATCAGTCCATTATAAAGTAAAACCATAGGCGTGATGGACGGAAACATCATTCCAGCCATTCCAACTGTCCAGCTAATAGTAAATAATGAAACTGCAATAGGATCGTAAGTCATCATAGCCTTCATCATATGAGGCTTGTATAGGATGACAGCTTATATCCCCCCCATCTTTAATAGCAAAATGCCCGCGTGTATCGCCACAACCCTCAGGAAACTCGATTCGGTCTCTGAAACTAATCATGGTATCCTGAATGAGTTTGTCGAGCATATGTGATCAAAGGACCGCAAGAGTGATCGAAATCTTGTGAACCAGTTGGAGTTGATGATATCTTTTGATAAGTTTTATGGCGGCCAGTCTTTCACCTCCATCACTAGTAAAGAACAGATCTTAACATTTCTCAACCATAGATATGATCGCAACAATGGTCGGTGGATCGAACGAGAACATGATGAAGAGGGAAGGTATATTGAGACTTGGAATCGTTACCGAGGACTAATTATCACATTCTTCAGATGGTTGACGAACAGGTCACGGCCCGATGATGAATGGGAAACGCCGCCCTTTCTGAAAATAAAAGCCAAGAAGCCCCTAAGAGATAGTCCTTATGACATTAACGACATCTGGGAAGTAGACGAGATGTTAGAGATTGTGCAATATGAACCAGAACTCAGAAACCAGGCCATCATCACTTTGTCGTGGGATGTGAACGGTCGCCCTCACGAAATCACGGCTCTGAAATTAAAACATGTAAAATTAGGTGAGCGATATGGAGAGGCTGTGATCCCACCTAATACCAAGACAGGTGGTGGTGCCATCCTACTAACCACATCATTTCCGTATATTCGCGATTGGATAAACAAGCATCCTCTCAAGAACGAGCCTGGGGCTAGACTCATATGCAATCTCATCAACGGTAAACCTGTAAGGCCTGAAGTAATCAACCAGGTTATGGATCAGTTGCAGTCACGCATCAAACGACTGGTGGAAAGTGGTTCTCTCTCCGTACACCAAAGACAAAAGTTGGAGTTTCTACTAAGGACGAAAAAGTGGAATCCATATTGTTTCAGACACTCATCTATTAGTCATGATTCGGATATTCTGCCGGAATACGCTCTTAAGAAGAAAGTACGCTGGTCAATGGATACCAAACAGGGTAATCGGTATATCAAACATAAGATCGGTTATGATACTAAGGCTAAGATACTTGAGAGTTATGGGATAGAGATAACAGACAGGCAACCACAATCAGTTTCAACACCTTGCCCTCGTTGTAGATATGTCAACAGGTCTGAAAGCAAATTTTGTGAAGGGTCCGGATGTAACTATCCTCTGACACAGTTGGCTCTTGATGAAATCAAATCTGCTGAACAGGCACAAGTCCAAGAGTTGATCAACCAGTCAAACAAGGAGAGGGATGAACAGATACAAACACTCATGACACAAGTATCCCAATTGATGACCGACAGACAAAACTATATAGACGATTATAATTGGGAAAAAGGCTGGGTCCCAGGTGGGAAACCTCAACACTCTCAACCTATAATGATTCATGATGGATCAACAGGCAGGATCAGTAGACTCGCTATTGACGCATTAATGGATCAGCCCGAATGGCCAGAAGGCGATGGGAGGAAGATGACAAAAGAGGATAAAAGAGAGCTGGAAGATATGAGGTCAAACTACAAAGAGTAGACACGGATTACTAATTCCGTAAAGGGAGTTTGAATCAAATCCAATTCATAAGCACAGTTTGTTTGCTAATATTTTTTTCCGTGCCTTTTTAATTCGGTCTATCCATCAATGCGCGATTCAATGGTTGCCACCCTTCTTATAAAAAATATGCAAAATGGTAGTGGTTAATGGCCAACTTTACTGTCATTTGGGAACAGGAGCAAGTAGGCGAGTATAGTGGATATAGTGGACGTGGAGACCCAGCCATAACCGCACACACCCCATATCCTCCACTCTCCCTGTCCTGACGTATCTCTCTTCATTATATGGTTGTTCATGGAATGGTTTTGAAATGGGTCGAATCATTCCTCCGTTCCGACAGTTGTATCAAGAGACAATATCAGAACTAGAGATGGAGTTGCGCGCAGCGCTTGTAGACCTCGGACATAAAAGCGCCTTTGATTTACTTTTGAAAGAGGCTTGGAACCCTGAAGTGGCTGCAATGGGCAACTCCACGCTGCCGACAGTTTGCGATAAATTGAACGTCATGTCAACCATACATCTCAGAAAGCTCATCGAGACGTTGGTTAGAGAGAATCAGCAAAGGGATTCTATGATCGAAAAACTAGAGGAACGGATTGGGTTACTTGAACAAATATTGAGAGAGCGGCAAGGGTCAACTTCCACATCTCCAGCGTAATCATCTATATCAATTCGAGCTTTTTTGAGTATAAAATAGGGTTTGAGTGGTAATCAAAGGCATTTTATCATGAACATCTTACGCTCAAGTCTGTTAAACCACGACTTCCTCCAATATCACTTTGACGTGCTTACCCCTTAATCGCTTACCTTCTTCATAAACTCTACTTTAACCCCAGTCTCTTATTTTGTTTCTTCCTTAAAAAAAACGGATGTTTATCTCCAATAAGCTATAATACGATAGCATGTGGCACTATATGATCTTCATGAAACAACGCATAGTTGCTTGCTTTTAGAGTGTGAATTGGCTTGGTCCTGGTTGCACTTTCTGTAAATGGCTTATCTCTACAGGCTGGACGCATACTAAGTTAAGGCGATAGGACACCCGAGTCCGCTATATCCTGCAATTTTCAAAAATTCTAGAGTTATCCCTCTCTTAGGATCATAATCGAACCGATATGATTCCTTTTCGGATATAGGCATTGATTCAACTCTAGAACTATTGCAGGATGGGCACTGAGTAATCATGTGTTCATGAATACCAATAAAAGATGCACACCAAAGGCATCCTTGACATAGCAAAAAATGTATACCTGAGAAGTCCCTCTTGCCCTTATCATAAAAAGTAGTGCTGGAAGTAGTAAATCTATTCATTGAAAATCTTAACAGTGACGATAGCATTTGATATAAGAATTTCTACGAAGTTGAATTTGGTGTTTCTAAATATTTCTGTAAATTTATACAATTATCATATTAATCTTACTCATGGTTTAAGAATTTCGAACCGAGACGGGTCAGAACCTCTTTATAGGATGTTATGCTACAGTTAGCAGGCAACAATTCCAACCAATCATAATGTGGTCACAGCATAGGCGTTCATTGGATTTCACCGCTGTGATCACATGCCCCCGTATATTGTGATGTGGTTGTCTAGGATGTCCGCTATCAGAACTCAAAAGCAAGAAAGAAGAAGAAGAGCTTGAACCCATCAATTCAAAGCTCACAAAGCATGGTACAGTAAGAATGAAATTAAAAAAATCCTGATTCGTTTCAGTCGCTGATTAATACTCAT
>JASHSN010000298.1 GCA_030038695.1 Nitrososphaeraceae archaeon | reverse complement strand
AGATTGACAAAGAACTTGGACCGCATAGCGGTCATGTCTTTAACGATTTTATAGAGACATAATCAAGAGGCTGAAATCTAGTAAAATGCAAGTCAATCCTCGTCACTCCGAACTATCTTGGATGGAATAAATTGAGACACAGTCTAAGTATATGACAGGGGAAACTACGACAAGAATATCTTTAATGCTTACCGATTATGTTAAAAAGAGGACGATAAAGTAGCGCTTGTCCTCTTGTATTCATAGACTCCGGAAAAGATATTGAACCTGGTGATTTGTATATACGATGGTAGATGTCACCTCAATTGAAGAATGCAAAATATGAATGAACGCCCATTGTATGTGTCAATGAGCCATTACCATATGCTGTTGTGCAAAGCTTGCGATGTCAGAAAAAACTTCAGTATAGTGGATGCATAAACCAACATCAGTATTCGAAATAATGCATCCACAATCTCCAAGAGATGCGCATTAAGAAGACACGAAGCGGAGAATACATAAGCTAGTGTGGCTCGTCATGGGCAGAATATGGGTCAAACACGAATATCTTGACCGCTAATTTATTGTCGCCAAGCGAGTCTAAGATAGACAGCATTTTATGCATGAAAATGAAACACTTGGTTAATTTATCTAATAGATGATTTCATACTTACGCATAATAAGAATAAATTCTAACATAGATATACAATTGCCTTCTAGTCCATACAAGCATATATCAAAAATAATGGATCTGGTTTTCAAACTCGATCCCCAGTCAATTTTGGATGTTGGAACGGGCTTCGGAAAATATGGCGTTCTTTGCAGAGAATACCTAGAGTTATGGGACGGCAGACAGAACTACAATGAATTCTTGCGGAAGATAGATGGCGTGGAAGCATTTGGCGCATACGTAACTCCTCTCCATAGATTTGTTTATAATAATATTTACTCAGAGGATATATTGACTCTAATCGATAGGGTGGATTACAAGTATGATTTGTTTTTGCTTATCGATGTGTTAGAACATTTTAATAAACCAGCAGGGCACCTATTACTGGAAAAAATATTATCGAAGAGTAAAGGGATTTTGATTTCTACACCGAAAAATCCGAGTGCACAAAAGAACGCTTTTAACAATGATTATGAAACCCACCGAGCAAAATGGACAATAAAAGAGTTGTCGAGTTTTAGTAATTCTTTTTCTCTACGAGATAAGACTCATTTAGTAGTGTACATTGGTACTAATGAAAGCGTCAAAAAGTTAAAGAAAAGTATTTTATTGGAACGCCTTAACAGAGTTCCTGGCGCACGCCATCTGAAAGCAACTTATGTAAAATTCATAAGGCGTAAAAAACCAGAAAAGGTTGTCATTCAGGCTACTCCTCCTGATCCAGCATCCCTGCATACCTTATCTTTTTGATAAGAAAGAGAAAAAGGAAGAAAGGCAGAACCCATTAGACGAGATCTCCATAGATTTCTGAATGTCTAATTATAATAGACACGAAGTGGGGAATGCATAGGCTAGTATGGCTCATCATACGACATTCTTCGGATGAGGTAAGGGTACAAGCACCAACTGCCATCTTTCTTCCGACAGGTGTCTGTTACAGTTTCTCAATCCAAGGCGTTTGATATCTGATGTTAGAAGTGGTGCGACGAGTATCCATATGTCCAAGTTCTAGACGTTTGAACAGTTTTCAATCCTCGTCACCGCTGACCATCTTGTTTGGAATGAATTAAGTTACAGTCTACTTTACGAAGTATCTAACAGCATTTGAGATACACAATACTTACTTGGCTGAGTATGATAACCAGAAACCAACCGGTTTATTCATGTTTCGGAAATACCTATTTCCCATTACGATAGATGATATCTTGAGTCAAACATAGTTAGTCTAGATTACCTTCGTAAAGCGTTGTCGATTCGAAATTTGTCCTTTTATGTACAAACACAACACACTATACGATAAATGTGAATACCGTGTCATTGATCAGGAAGCGTGGACAATGACCGGTTAAGCAGTAAGATTTGGATAGTAGGCTGATGTTGTTAGTGAGATGTGGAGAATTGTTAGCGAGGCTGAGGGATTAATACACTTGAGCAGAAGATAATAGGAAAAAAATGGTACACGTCGTAATTTGCAGAATACTGAAATCGTTGAGGTGACATAGGGTGCTAGTCATCGATGACAATCGCGCTCAGAGGGGATAGGATTATAGCTCCACAAAAGTAGTATGGAGAAGGACCCGTGAGGAATGATGATTAAGTATTGCGCTAGTCATATTAGTAACATCAATATTACCTGCCCTTCTCAATGCACAGGCAAGACGTTCGATGCCTTAAAGGCAAAGGTCGTAAATTTCGTCAGATTAAACGATTATAAACATGAAAAGTTGGTCAGGCTCTCATAAGTGTTGGCTATGATGAACAGTATATAAATAGGAACCGTTCTTATTCAAATCTAGAATTGCACTATCATGGGGTCTTGGCCTGCCTTGGTATGATGTCAGTGTTACTATTAATTACGGCACCAGCGGGTCTTATATCGAATGGAAATCCGAAAGCATATGGGGCCAAATTCAGTGTACTCAAGTTGACCTTGATTGGCCTTCCTCCTCAGACTAGTGAGTCAATTACAAATATAGGCCTGCCTGGTTGTGTGCAGAGGCCAGGGTCTAACACAATTGGATGTCATAGTTCCTCGAATATAGTAATACCCG
>JASHSN010000037.1 GCA_030038695.1 Nitrososphaeraceae archaeon | reverse complement strand
CCTTCTGTCCTACACTTCTTTCAATGTCTACCCAGTGCGCTCAGGGGAGAGCTGTAGATGCTAACTGGTTTGGTAGGCCAGTGATGTGAGAACTACCAACAGAAATAGCATCACCATGTATAATAATCGGCTGGGGGCAGGCCTCCGTTTAGTCGTCCTTGTCCAATTCCTGGTCTATCTACTGTACGTATATACTGTGAGAGTATCAATTCCGCTAAAATGCAGGCTCATGGTTGATTTAGCACAGTCCTCTTGTCAGGTGTGCTCACGAGTTTATTGTCGATGAGTGTTTTTTTCGGCATGACAGACGTAATCTGGTCATTGGTCATACTACCTCCTCATCTTTTGTGTATACAAACTGAGATCACATTGTTCGCATGAATAATACAGACCATTAAAATCAGAATATAATGTCATGGTATCAGAGCAGCGTGGGCACTCGATTTCAGATTGGAGCTCCGTTTGTTTGTCTCTCCTTTTATTTTGCCGATGATAAAAAAGTGATCTATTAGTATTGTTGATACTAGACATTAATTTTGTCACGATAGCTTTTATTTTAGCTTTATTTCCGACTGGCGTAAATTATGAAAGCTAATTCGTCAATTTTGTTTTGTATATGCAAAAATCCCTAATGAACTGTTCAGTAACGATCCCGACTGGATTGGGCTGGATTGATTAAGGGGTTTATAAATGCGGCTGTCTACCAATTGCATCTTCACAAATATGAATCAGTTGTTTCGTGAGGTGTACCTTGTATAGAAATAGAAATTGTTCTTCCTATTGTTTGTTATTGACTTGATAAACGCATGATGCTGTTTCTTTTAGCACACCATCTCAGCGTAACACATCGAGTCATCATCGTAAGAGGAAAGCATATTTTAGGCGATGCCTGGTTTGTTGGTTATTTTTTTGCAATGAACGGTGTGTTTTCATTTTGTGAACTGCCCAATCATAAATGACGCTACTTCCTCGAAACAACTTCCTTGCTTTATCAAGTAGAGGTAGCTTCTCTATTTGGGTTTATTCCAAACTCTTTCTCAAAATTTCTAGTATAGCATTGTGATCTCTATTTGACACAAGACAGCAACTGCTACATGTATAGACTCTCACTTTGAGATCAATTTTCTTTTCTAGCATTACTAAAAACTTCCACTCCAGAATACCAATATTTTGAAAGACCGAATATGAGTATAGACGAGCCATGAAAATAAAATTCCGACATTAGACGAATTTTCACTATTTTACGGCTTATGCCAATCAGAAAACTTGTTCTCGCCTGGTTTCCTTTTGTAGCTGATCTGCCTTAAAATATATTTAATGAGCATGTGATATTTCGCTATAAAGCCAAGAATAATAGAGACAATGCCCCCAATCAAAAATCTTACTCCAATGATCGTAAATCCCTGTCCTTCCTCTTTGTTTGAAATGACGCTGTTCCCTATCCAAATACAGATTAGGCCAAATGCTACAACTATTATTCCCGCAACCAAAAGCGGCTTAAATAGTGCGGACATTTCATTTGCTGGCTTCGACATCACTGCGAAATACAATATGAACTCTAGGCTAATTAAATGATTTTAGAGTTACCCTTACTTTGAATTTCAGGATCCAAATATGTGAAAAATATTCGGTTAATTGAAATAAATGGTAACATTTTGAATATCTTCCATAAATGGAGGTTATTCACAATTATGACCGATTCTAGTAACAGATAAATACTTTAATCGCTATTGTTGTATGAGCAACCAGTCAACCACTGAGTGATAAGTGTGTTTTGGGGGCGTGGGCTCACATACCCCCAAAATAATTTCTTCCGTGCTATCACTAAAGTTAGATAAGTTGGATCACTACGCTTCGTAATACAAAGATGACAAGAAAGAATATTGCAAATACGATGGTGTTAAATGTTATGAGATGAAGTTCTATTATTGAGAACGCTAAACGAAAAGGTAATAAATTGTAAATTGTGTCCACGCCCAATGATACGTTAAGGAAGCAAAAAAGCCATAGGTTTAATGATGAAATTTATACTGCTAAACGTGTCCTTGTAAAGAGAACCCTCACCGGCCAAAAAAATAATCGATCCTGCCAATGGTAAAACTTTAGTACCCTCATACCATCCAAGCAGACGAAATACAAATACCGGTACACTAACATGGTCCGTGTGCGTTAATATCTTTCAGATAGCTATATCGATAATTAATGTATAACAAATAGTGTAAAGTATGTTGTGCAGCTACTGCTCACTTGCAACTCGCTTCGCCGATATTCAGAACTGCAGGATACGCAGATTATACTCATTAAAAAGATGGTATGCATTAAAAATAGTCTACCGACATAATCTAAGTGATTCCAGTTCTAAAAATGTTCCACTGTTTATTTGAGCTACCATATGCCCGTCGGTAATTTCTCCTGGCATATCATATACCTTTATTTTTCTGTACTCTACAAAAGCTGAGTGGTATGTCGAATCCTAATTACGGCGTTTGGAGACCCATGGCCGAGAACGTGGAGTTCAACGCTTTGGAATCGAATTCCAACGCTGTTATGGCGGTTGCAGATACCGTAAGAACAACCCTGGGTCCAAAGGGATTGGATAAGCTCTTGATAGATCAAGCTATGAACAGGCATATATCAAATGACGGTGTGACAATCTTGCTGTCTTTGAGAGCAATACATCCCGTTGCAAGAATGATTGTCGAGATAGCAGAGAGACAAGAACAATTGGTTGGTGATGGAACGACAACAGCTGTAGTCATGGCAGCGGAAATGATAAAGGAGGGAAAAAGGCTCGTAAAGGAACTGGGAGTTCACCCAACAAAAGTTGTTGAAGGAATTGAAGGAGGGGTCAGAGAGGCTTGTCACTTCCTCGAAAGAGAAGCAAAGAAGATCTCTCTTGACGATATTGCATTGGAACAGGTAGTCAAGACATCTTTGTCATCAAAGCTGGACGGACGTAAGCTATCTCTGCTGGTGATATCGGCGCTAAGATCTGTTGGAAAAAATGCGTCATATGATGACTCTTACGACTTTGACAAGGCGATAATGGTTCTACGGAGGACCACCATGGAGGATAGAGTGGTCAATGGAATAGTTCTCGAGAGGAAAAGGATGGATCCAGAGATGCCTCTAGGCATTAAGGATGCAAGAGTTATGATCTCAAGATTGGATTTGAAACCTGTCAAGGAAGCCTGGCTGAAGCAAAATAGCAAGTACGAAGAAATCCTGAATCTTGAAAATGACAGGGTCGCCAAATCAAAAGACATTGTTAACTCTCTGATGGCAACCGGTGCAAACGTTATTTTGATAGCATCTGATGAGGTAGATCAGGTTATAGAAAACCTTCTCGTTGCAAACAAGGTGTTCGCCGTTCGTATCTCGATAGAAGAGATAGAATACTTATCCCGTTATACTCGTGCTACGCCTATT
>JASHSN010000297.1 GCA_030038695.1 Nitrososphaeraceae archaeon | reverse complement strand
AGGGATAAAATCGAAATAGACAAAGTACTTAGCGTGCTGTCTGCTGAGAGTAAGAGAGTGGAATTGGCAACCGAACTAGCTAGAGCAAATTACGAAGGCAACTGGTATTGGAAGATAAAGCATTTGAGAAACTATTCCTTGCATGGTTCATTACTTTCGCCCAATGCTTCTTTGGACGTCATTCCATACTTTGAGCAGACTCTTGTTCAGCTTAAGGAATTTATAAAAAATATCAAAATAAAGGAACCCACATTGCAATGAAGCGATAATGCTGACTAGACAACGACTTGCGGTTTCAAACTAACAGATGCACTGACAGAACCAACTACAACCGAAAGAAATTCAAACACTTCAAATCGCAAATTAGATGTATGTACAGAAATTACATAATTACATTTCTAACTAAATTCCACATCACTAAGATCCATGGTATTGTTATACCCGCTTTCTCTTAACTCCTTAATCGTTTTGCGCGAAAAGTCAAATACTTTATCTGATATTGTGTGTTGATCGTTCTTACGATTTACTCTTATTATATTTCCTATTTCACATTGTCCTACAAGGATATCAGAATATTTTCTAGGTTTCATTGCTAGGCCATGGTTCATAGTTTTACTATTCAATAAATTATTTATGATATTCTCTTTTGCTCCATGATTCTTTGCAATACTTATCAACTCCCTTGCCAGATCGACATAGTCTGAGGCAAGTAACAAAGCCTCTTGCTCTCGTTCAGTTCTGTCTGAAAAGGTTATGTCATTATTTCTGTTTATGACACCATCATGATCCAAAGGAATTGCATCTTGTCTAACTGGATGGACGTTGACTATACCAATATCCAGCCTCGGAACAGTGTCCCTCAATCCCTTGACCTTCAACCAGTAGAGACGGTGCAGTCTAACAAGCTGTGTCAATGGAGTATTACTCATTATTCCGCCATCCCAAAAATAACGGATATTCTTTTCATAATTAGATGTATTCCCATTATAGCTTTCAACTTCCAAAGTGGTATAATCATAATTGATAGGTACGGACGCACTTGCGATAACGTGTTCTGATGTAATTCCATCGTTGTATCTTATAATATGTTTATGTCCCACTTCTTTCCCGTTCTGGACGATGTATTTTCCATATTCGGATTTTCGCGAACCGTCTTCTGTTTCGTAACTATCAAATGTTACAGCTGCTCCTTCTGCGACGTCAACACTCACTAGTAAGAGTCTTGGTTGGGGCAACGATGATTTGTCATCAAAACTTGTTGCTATGGGAAATTTTGCGAATCTCTCTAAACTTCTCTTTAATGGTCCACTATTAAAGCGGTACCATATGTTTTGGAGATCAAAAAATCTAGCATCAATTACTGGCATTAAAGGGGAAAAAACTGAAGGCACTCCTGTAATTGCGAATTCCTTTGCTGAATAATATCTTCTTGCAGACTCACCAGAGGCAATTCCACTATGAACGTTGTTATGCAAATAATCCCACCAAGCCATAAGGCCCGGCATCTGCTCAAATGATGATTCCTTTGATAGATACTCCCAGAAGTCGTTTAATCTTTCTGCAGAGCCCTCCCATGTATTATTCTCTACTACATAGCTTACAATTATTGCAGCATTGATCGCACCTATTGATGTTCCAGCAACTATATTTAGAAATGGTTTATTATTTTCTCCTTTTTCTCTGTCTGTTTTGGTGATTCTTTCATATATTGCTTGGTAGGCCCCTGCTTCATATGCACCAAGTGAACCCCCACCTTGTAGCACTAATGCTCTTTGACCATCTGGTACCTTTGTCATATGATCTAGGTGAAAGAAGATGTTATTATATTTTGGAGCGATATTAAGTTAGTGAATCTATTCGGTGTTACTAAGATTGTCGTGTTGCTATGAATGAACGAAAATTGATGAAAAGTACAAATTATCAGGGTGCCTTCCCCTGATATGAATCTCGATTACACCGTCTTGTCTAACGTTGATCACATATGGACAATAATACGGAATCCTCATTTAATTTCACCTATGATTCTTTTCGTTGTCTCGGTACGCTCCCATATGGATAACACACCCTTGCCTGTTTTTACATCAGTTTTTCTTGATATCCCTTGACAACGACCAACTAAGTGTTATCCTTATTGCTACAATGACAATAAGCGATATTAGATCTGATTCTGATGGGGCTAGTATCGTCTGTATAATATCGCTACCTACTTCTAGGTCTAGTGCAAGGATCAGACCATTTCCTACGTATTGCTTTATGCCTTCTTCTTCCCTACTTTGCTCTAGCGGAGATCTCCGTAATAGCCGTACATACATAATGAATCCACGTATAACGGATATTGCTATTACTACTCCTACCGCGATATCTATCCCAAACGCTAGAGATCCTAAGAAAGGCTTGAGTAGGTCTTCAGGGGTCATGGGAAGTTGCACTATTATACGATTAAACTAAATTGTTGCTAGTATAATAAACCTGTGGTAGAAAGATTGTTAGACTGATGCATATTTCCTCTATAATTGACTCATGTTGGTACATAGGACCGAGACATTGAAAAGCTAATGTTAATTACTGTTTGAAATAATGTGTCTCATATCTCAACATCTGTCCGTCAGTATGTATTATGCTGCATTCTCAAGATAGATACAAAAGAGCGTTCTGTGAAGTTAACGTTGGATAACTAGCTGTTAAGTATCGTCGGATGCACTGCCTCCTTTCATATTTTCTATCCTATATTCTATCAACTGTTTCGCTTGTTCCATATTATTGTGTATCTTATTTCTGTCTCTGAATGGGATATCGTGCCTTTCTGCATATTCTTAATTTCTATGAACGAAAGAATACGATTAAATCCTCATATACTTCCCATCATTTGAATACGGTACCATTGCTTATAAACGCAAGAGAATTGGCTAACAAGAGACCTAACACATTCATGACAGACGGTGCGCCAAAGTTTCATAAGTCTTTCACGAAGGAATTTTTACAATATGAAATCCAAGAACTAGGCATATCTCACATATTCGTCTGCAAGGTGACCACAATAATAACAAAATGGAGAGAATGAATGGAGAAGTGAGAGACATAGAGAAAGTAATGCTAGGTCTAAAAATTCAACGCACAGCGATTCTACCAGGATATCAACTATATCACAATTATTTCAGACCACATGAAGTATTAAATGGCAAGACATTTGCTGAGAAATGCGGGATTATTATTGAGGGACAGAATAAGTGGGAAACTGTGATTGAGAACGCCAAAATACGACAATGTTACGAAAAAGGGTGTATCAATTGAATAGACAGATAACACCAAATCAGATCTACAACGAGGACTGCATTCGTTTTATGCAGGAAATGAATGATCAAGGCATATTGATAGATGTCATTGTAACATCTCCTCCATACAACACAAACAAGGAATACGGGATTTATAATGACAATAAAGAGAGAGGCGACTATTTAGATTGGTTACAAAACGTTGCAGTGAAAAGCTTCTCCGTTCTGAAGGACTCTGGTTCATTTTTTCTGAATATAGGCAATCGCGATCCTCAGTTACCATTCTTGATACTCGAGAGGTTTAAGCAAGCTGATTATAAACTTCAAAATACCATTCATTGGATAAAGTCTGTTTCTATTGATCCAGAAGACATAGGTAGAAATAATGGACTTCGCAACAACAATGACAATATATCAATAGGTCATTTTAGCCCCATAGTCAGCGATCGGTACCTAAATAATCTTCATGAATACATATTCCATTTTACAAAGACAGGGAATATAAAAATTGACAAACTGAGGGCGGGTGTTACTTATCAAGACAAAACAAACATTGGAAGATGGAAAACTGCGATACGAGATAAAAGAGACAGGGGGAATGTATGGCTTATACCGCATCTTACGATTCAGGAAAGTCGTCCTCACCCTGCAGTATTTCCGGTAAAGCTTCCTCAGCGTTGTATAGAATTGCATGGGATTAAACCAAATATGCTTGTATATGACCCATTCATGGGTATTGGCAATACGGCAATAGCATGTGGTCGATTAGGTGTTAACTATATCGGAACTGAGATAGAGGAAGGGTATATCAAAATCGCCGAAGAACGAATTTCTGGGAAAATTGACACATATTTACATGGCGATGAAGAAGATCTGATTTAATTGACATCGGGAAAAGAGGTATTGCTTCAGAGGGTATTCCATCTCAAGTGTATAGCTTAGGATAAAAATATTGTCACTAGCATGATTTTAATCAGAAGCTCCATATTATATTAGTCTATTATTATGTCACATCTTTGGCTGTCAAGGGCGTCTTCTTAGTAGCGAGGTGTTTCATTCTGATAGCTAAGAAGACACACGCAATTGTCATTACAACTCCCAATCCAAAAAGTATGTTAAATGCGACTGGGCTTGGGTAACTTTTCTCAACATTTTCCACAGAAATAGAGATCGTAGCAGAAGCTAGAATTACAGTTGTCAGAACAGGACCTATTGCACCTCCTATAATTCTCATCATATTCGTAGTGGCTGAACCGATCCCAGTATATTCTTTAGGTGTAAATGCAATAGTCGTATTGGTCAATGTCATTGGTAAAAGCGCCCCGGCCATACCAAATACAAATAGAGCACCATTAATAGCTTGTGAAGTGGAGTGGAAAAACAAAAGCAGCAAAAACGAGATGGCAGTAATCACAATTCCAGGTATCAACAACTTCAGATTGAGTCCCCTTCTTTTTGCGACTAACAATCCAAAAACTGGCCCAAAGATCATCATCGATAAGCCGAAAGCCAGCTGCAGAAATCCCACCTTTAGCGGGTCTAGTCCTAATCCTGAAGGAGGAGGAGCAGATCCCAACTGTGGTATGCCCGTGATAACGAAATATTGTAAAATACCAAACATCAACATCATGATGTTCCCAGTAAAAATTACTGGATGAAAGGCTAACTTCAAATTGACCAATGGTAATTTTGTTCGCTTTTCTACTATAATGAAAAGTACAAGAAAAATAACTCCAATAACTAGTGGAACTACAAAAGCTGGTAAGTTAGTGACAATTGATTCACTGAATGTTATTGCTATGAGAAAACTGACAATTGTCACAGTCAGTGTTATAATACCCATGATGTCTATACGTTGCTTTTTATCCCGCTTATCCTGAGTAGGGATATCCCTCGGGGTTTCGAGATCATGCTCATGTATCTTCTTCGTCTCATCACTATGAATAAACTTCCAGCATACAAATGACAACACGACAGCAATAGGTGCAATGAAGTAGAAGTTACCTTGCCATCCTGCGTCAGCGGCTACAACAGGTCCTAGCACGGCCCCTAGTGCCATTCCGCCAGAATATGCTGACAGATAAATACTGATGCCAACAGGAAATTTGGTTTTTGGAACCTGATCTCTTATTAGTTTAGTTGAAATTGGGGTACTCGCAACAGCTACTCCTTGAAGTACTCTAAGGGCAAGAAGAGTGGATATGTTATGAGCAAAAGGTGCCAAGATAGTTCCTACAGTAAAACATACCATCATCACCATTAGCATTTTCTTGGCTCCAACTAGATCTGACAACTTCCCCATTATCACAGTCATGACAGCTCCACAAACCATGTATGCCGTCATCACCCAAGATGCAAGAGTATCAGAAATATCAAAGTATTGAGCTATACTTGGAAGAGCCGGTGACATAGCAGTATTAAGATAGAGAAAAATCACAATAGTACCTGATAATATTAGAATAGTTTTCCACGCGCTAAACGATATTTGTTCTGAAGGTGGAGGAGGTCTAATATCCGGAGTCGTCGACAATTAGAAACGATCAGTGTTCGACGTATTTAAGATTATCATAGCGTAAGTAAGTTTGGTAAGACTAGAAAATCCTTTATGACGTAGTTAAATAGATGAGATTTTCTTTTTAGTAATCCATAATAATTGACCTTCTTCATGAATAAAGTCTCACTGTTTGCGCGTATTTGTGCTGAGTCTCGGTTAGGAATGTATTCTAGATCAATATTTTAATAAAGACAAAGACAATACATACATCCAATATTAATTGATAAGAGGATTGCCATACACAAAATCAGAAATGTTTCTGATCGAGACATGTAGCTCATTTGCACTACTCTTATTCTATGAAGCAGAACGTCTACAAAGAGTAGAATGTTCTTTTGGTGTCCTATCTCTAAAGATTTATGCCACAGGCATCCTTTAATGAGCTTCCTATCTCATGTAGTTAAATAATCCTTATAAATGCCAGTTAGAAAATAGTATAATCGATGCAAACGGAGTCTCCACCTTGGCTCAGGATTCTTCAGATTGTTTTAGGCGGAATATGCATAGTTTTATCCTTGGTTATTTTAGCATACATTGGTCCTGCAATATTGACAATTATTTTGATCCTTTCAGTGATATTACTAGTCGTCGGGATTGAAAGGATATCTGTCGGAATAGCTATACCGTCATCTTACAGACGATTACGCTTCGCTAATATTGGAATTGGTCTGTTAATAATAGCT
>JASHSN010000296.1 GCA_030038695.1 Nitrososphaeraceae archaeon | reverse complement strand
GAGTAACTACTCTTGAAATTTTTTCTGTAATCTTGAGGCATTTATCTGCTATACCCGCAGCATGATCAGCCACCCGTTCGATACTTCGTACTGCAACACGATAACTCAGACTGTCAGACGGGCCACGCAATCCCATTTCTTGGAGTATTCTCTCGTTCTTTGTAGCCATTACGAGGTTTCTTAGTATGTAGAGACTGAATCTATCGACTTCATCATCTGATTTCAAGATTGTCCTCGCTAAATCATGATTTTGTTCAGCCAGAGCAGCCATTGCATCTTGATGCATAGCGATTGAAATCAAAAACATTCTACGGACAGCAGTATTGACTGGAAGTTCTGGCAAATTGAGCAGTACCTGGATCGTAATTAAATCTGATGCATCGGCAATTATTTCTGTTCCCACCAAGTTTCTTCGTACCACCTCTCTGACCGCATCACGTTGAGGAGGATTTATCCTTCCACTCTTTGATTTTAAGTGCATAATATTATATCCTGCCAAATACATCGATACGACCTTACGTTTTAAAGAATTGCCACTTTCATCTTGTAGGATTAGTGTTATAACTTCGCCATTTGAAATAGGACTTCTTGCGTTAGGAAGTATAGACAAGGAATTATTGGCTTCACGAATAATTGTTACCGGATCACCGGGTTTAAGGTGCATCTCATTCATCCATTTTTTAGGCAAAGACAATATGTATGTAGATCTACCTGTAAATTGTATCTTACGTACTTCGTTTTCAGATAGATGAGGCAACAAGGATCTTAATGTTTGCTTTAATAAACGTATTATGATAATTAATCACATACCACTATATATGGCCCAATATGCTATATAGTTGAGGTTATCGTTTCAGACAACCACGAGGAAATCCGAATCCAATCTCATTTGGTACATGAATTTCAGTCACTCGTTGTCAAATATATGCAATAGACTCGGAGTCTGAGTTGGATACTACACGCTTTAAATGTCTACTTTTGAATCTAGTTGAGTAACAAATGAGAATTTAAAGTCAGTTATAAATACTGTCCCGACAACTATATTGCTTGCTGATAGGGTACTGGTGTGATACTCATCTATCACAGCTTTCGCAGTAGTCTTTTTGTTAGCAGATCTTGAGCATTTAATCTTGCAACACTTAATCTGTATATATGGCGCAATTATTCTGCTTCCAGCTGCTGGTAAATGATGTTTGCCTGGCTAGGACTCATACATGCGATTGTAATCTGTACCTTCTGTAAGGCATAAGAGCGGCGCTTGCATTAGCTACATAGTACTCACTTCCAGAGGCACTACCTGTTTAGCAAATTGAATGATAAAGGATCTTGTAGGTCATGCCGTATATTTCTCTTCTATAAATATTTGTGATGAGATTTATGACGAATGTATTTATTTGTTGGTCAGCATTAATATCAGCTATTTTTTTCTAGCTTTTTCCTTGTTGATGGCTTTTTGAATATGTATTATTTGTCTTTCCGTCAGTTTAACAGAAGTGTTTATGTTTTTTATCAATTTCAATTGTTCATCAGATTTTTTGGCTAATTTTTGCAATGGTTGAAGTACCTGTTCTAGTTTTACTAGATAAGCCGTTTGCTTTTCGAGTAGTTTCCCTATATTATTTGCACTAAATTCTTGTCTGGCTTTTGGTACCTTTTTCTTCCTTGTCCCTTTTACCCTTTCTTTCCGCTCATGGTGCTCTGGGATTGTCTCTTCAGGCGGTCTTTGGGTCTCTTCAGCTGCTGAGCTATTCTCCTGCATAGCTCCTTTTTCTTCTTCCTCACCTATTTCTTCTATACCTGAATAAGGTTCCTGTCCAGTCTGCTCTTCTATACCTGAATAAGGTTTCTCATGTTCTGACATATCTTGTATACAAAATAGAGGAAAATAAGTTCTTAAAATTGATTTCTGCCAGGTTCCGATTAAAGTTCTTTTTGTCTACGGTCCCACATAAAACAGCAGGTAAGAGATCACATATCATATAAAATGAAAGTGAATATAGTCCATCAATTGTGGCCAATATCTTAGCAACATTATCGTTGTATGGTCAGATAAGCACCCTTGGAGAAATCACGTATAGTATCTATAACAAGGATAATTTTCGCGTACATAATGGTACGAGAAGTTTACACATAATACTACTATATCTAAATAATAGTATAGAAGTATCATCACGTATAAATAACTAGTGGAATATTATATTACAATGTAAACGCAGCACACACTCTTTTCACTGCTGTTATGCAGTTGCTCTATTACATTTGTTGTTGATATTGGGAGCCGAACATGATCTCTTCAATCCTATCTTACACAAGACTTGACAAACAGAACCTTCTTCTACAAGAACTTAACATATAATCATTGGTGTGAAAATTTAAAGATTCTCATCTTCAGCAAGTGAATCAAGATATAATAGCAAAAACACCGAATGGTTGTGAAGAATGTCTGAAAATGGGTTCGGGTTGGGTACATTTGCGTTTATGTTTGACATGTGGTCATGTAGGGTGTTGTGATTCTTCTCCTAATAAACATGCGACAAAACATTTCAAAGCAACTAGACATCCAGTCATAAGATCTTTTGAACCTGGTGAAGATTGGCGATGGTGCTATATAGACGACACGATGGTTTAATGGTTGCTATGTAATAAAGATATCAATATGTGTACGTCGAGAATCGATATGGTAAGCAAAACGAACCGGTTTGCTTACCCTGTGAACAGTGAAAGCGTCATATGCTCACTCAAAACACGATTCCTAAGACGGATCTAATCGTCGCTTCCAAGCGAAACGAGAAGCACCGACGATCGATAATTCCAGGTCGGTATGATAAATATTGTTAACAACATTACTGATACACGGCTATGATCCAAGAGATCGTTGATTTAATTGAGAATTTCCATTGAGCAAGTTTGATTTTGGTTTCAACAAAAGTACAATATTTTACTATTGTCTAATTCAGCCTTTAGACAGACCTTGAAACGACACGATGTTTTATTTGCGTAGATTGCCTAGACCGTATGCATTACAATAAAGAGTTTAAAAAACAGGAATTAATGAGCACTTTTTTTCAGGATGTTATCCAACGACATATTTTAACACTCATGAGAGGACATTTGACTCCACGCACTGAACATGAGTGACCAAGGCCTTATAGATTTGGCGGGGATACTCGAACAACATGCAATTATTTACATAACTGAATTATTCCGGTCTTTTCCTGCACGCCAAGATGTGGTTCGATAGTTACTGAGAGACAATACTTAGATAAACTCGCAAAGCACCCTATCATATTAGGGTTATGAGACAAGAAAGATGAAAACGAGATTCTAAAACTAAAAAAAGCAAGAGATGGAGTAGCACACAAGAACGTAGACATCGTCATTTCTATTCTTGAAATAGATCTGGTCATGACTAGAAAAGATGTTTTGCCATACTTCATGTTGACAATTCGTCTAGATCGATTCTAGTCACTGACAGATGTATCGTGTAGCAAATAATTGACGGTAAAATAAAGGACGCGTCAGAATTCTTTCATTGATGCTTTGTACACTACCATTTAAGCACGTTCTTTCCTACCAACGTATTACACAACAACAATTTATGTAATACGTACATCATTGATTTAGTGTTCAATGCGCTTTCAATCGTGAAATTTATATAACGTACACAAATCTGAGAGTATAATGGCACACATCATAATGGAGAAATTACATTTACTAATGATCGCTGCAGTAGTTATCGTTGCGGGAATTTTTCTGTTCTTAGTGTTAAGCCATGCCGGCCCTGCCTTCCACTAGAATGTAAGAGCTCACCCATTTGACCATCACTGGGTTCACTAATTATCTGTGGGATATTAAGTCAATATTTATGGCAATGCGACGCGGTAATATCCTATTTGAATTATAAACCTGATAGAAGTTTCAATATTGCCTATCGGGCTTTAGGATATATTTCTAAAGCAGGGGTAACTGTGAATATGAGCAAAGTTAATCTAATGTAGACAGGAACGCAATGATGACATTAATAGGTACCAGTTCATCACATTAGAACATCCCTACTCCTAGATAGTAGCATATGTTAAACTCATGAAAACAGTCTTTTTCGACAACTATGAAATCGTTAAATAGCTTAATCCTCCATCTTCTAGGTATATTGCCGAATGATATATTGATCCCCAAGGGCAAGGAAAATACCGGTAGGCAATGTCCATTGTGTGGAGACTCGCTTCAGACAGACGACGAGTTAAACCTGTGTTCAGAATGTATCAAGAGCGCAGATTGTTGTGTTGGACTAGAAAAAATCCGAGAATAACAATAAGATATGTGATGACATGACTTGAAAATTGGATATTTATCTTTTCTCTAAAAAGCACGGCATCGCTAGTTTGATTGAGTTATCTTTGAGGATAAGAAAAACAAGTAATTTCAATAGAATACAATATAAGACAATGGTGTTCGAGCGAGTTTTGCAGATAACGTCATTGTTGACAAGTCTTATAATGACGAGCTATGGACCTTAATCCTGAATCCTATATTGCTAATAGATTTTGGATATTCATCAAGAGCGATTCAAGGAGGAGTGCCTCTTAGGCACCACTCAAGTTTAAATGAACGACTTCTGAAAAAGAGGAAGCAAAGAATATTGAAAGACCGGAAATTGCAGCACTTGCAAATATATTGAGAGAGCATGACTTTTATAACGATCTCCAATTCTTTGCTCCAAATGTACGACTCTATGCTAATCCTGAGCAGAACTAAAATATTCACAATTCTGGCATACATTAGATTTATTTTTCTGCAGTACACGAATAATCAAATAGCGCTATGAAATTTGTTGGAGAAATTACTGATCCAATTCATAGATATATCCCTTTTACCTATGTCGAAAGAGAAGTCTTAGACACTCCGGCGTTTCAGCGTTTAAGGAGAATAAAGCAGCTCTCTGGTGCGCATCTAGTTTACCCCTGTGCACAACACTCACGATTCGAACACTCACTTGGTACTATGCATATTGCAGGCTATGCAGCTGAAACTCTTCTTGCCAAGGGATATCTCAGTAAAGATAGTATTCAAGAGCTACGATTGGCGGCTTTGCTCCATGATATAGGCCATGGACCATTTTCACACTTATTTGAAGAAATATTAGATGTAAAATGCAAGCAGAGCCACGAAGACTTAGGCAAGAAAATTATCATCAAAACAGAAATTAGCGACATTCTAAAAAAGCATGGTTACAGTTCAAATAGCGTATGCAAGTTATCCTTTGGTGAATCGAAGATAAAATTCTTTAACGAGATTATCGTGGGCGCACTATCGTCAGATATCATGGATTATTTACCTCGCGATGGGTTGTTCACTGGAGCAGAATATGGCAAAATTGACTATCACAGGATAATAAGCTCGTTTGAAGTGGTCTCGAATGCACATCTAGCTATTAATAGATCTGCCCTATATTCATTCGAATCCATGTTAATCTCTAGATACGAAATGTTCAAGGCAGTCTACTTCCATAAAACTGTTAGATCGGCCGAAGTTATGCTTCTCCATTCGATGAGGTTAGCTAATGAACAGCTGAATTTAACTGACACATCATTAAGTAATTATCTAAACCTTACTGATGATTCAACCCTTGAGAAAATACAGTCTCTTAATACCAACGAAGTTGCAGTTAGATTAATAACTGATTACAGAAACAGAAGATTGTTAAAATGTGTTTATGAAAAATTCTTACACAAGCACGATGAGAGGTATAAGAAAATGGATGCACGGGCACTACATGACCTAGCATCACAGATAGCAGAAAGTGCTGGAGTCGAAGAAAATTCTGTTTTTGTCGATGCATCGAGAACCTCCTCCATGCCTCTAACACCCACTAAAAAAGAGATATGTTCGATTTTGCTTGTCGATAGGGAAGGGGCATATGAAACGCCCATTTCAGAGATTCCGCTCATTGATTCTGTAACTGGCTTTCTTGACATGTTAAGAGTATATACAACACTCAAAAATAGAGAAGTGGTGGAACAATCTGTTAGAAGGGTTCTTGGCGAAGAAGACAGCATGTACCAAAAAAACAGGAAGAGGTAATTTGCTATGAACAATTCCACCATTGGCAAAAGAAGAATAGTTATGAAACTAAGCGGTAGCATATTCAATATTACCAATACTAACGCGGAGTCTATCAGAAGATATGCTAAGATGTTACTAGAAATCAGTAACACATTTCAACCGATAGTGGTAACGGGAGGTGGAAAAATTGCTCGCCATTACATTAACATCGCAAGGAGTCTTGGATCAGACGAAGCCAATCTTGATATTATTGGAATTGAAGTATCTCGTTTGAACGCAAAATTATTAATTTCTGCATTAGGAGAGCAAGTCTATTCTCAGGTTCCAAAAAATCTTGAAGAAGTAGCGATAGCAGCAGCGAGTGGTCAAATAGTAATTGCAGGCGGTCTACATCCTGGACAAAGTACAAATGCTACTTCGGCACTCATAGCCGAAACAGTAAAGGCTTCAAAGTTTCTAAACGCTACCGACGTTGATGGGATTTATGATTCAGATCCCAAAAAAAACAGAAACGCAAAATTATTCGAAAGAATTACGATCAAAGAATGCATGGAAATTCTAGGAAGCGAGAGTTCAATGGCAGGAAAGTACGAACTAATCGATATTGTTGCCCTCAAAGTAATAGAACGATCAAGAATTCCAACTTGGGTTTTGCGATCAAATGTCAGCAACATCAAACACGCAGTCAATAATGACTTCAAGTATCATGTCGGTACTGAAATAGTTGTTGAGCCAACATTTAAGTGACGGTCTTAATTGGACCCCTAATTTCTGGTATGCCGTCTGTTATCATCCTACTATAAATTTCTTCACATCTTTGTATAGGCAATGGTTTTGATTGTGCTTTTGCATATCCGTCCTTATCGCAGATAAATAACATTGCTTCGTCACCTCTTGCCATTTTACCAGCAAGCATTTCCTCACCCACCGGCTCAAAACCTTTGCCGCTTTGCTTGATAGTATAGGTTAGCATCGCAAACCCTGCATACTCAAATAATTTCATCTGAGCTCGCTTGGCCCTCTCATGTCCTAGGAACGCGGCCTTATGATATTGCATATATGTCAAATTAATTT
>JASHSN010000036.1 GCA_030038695.1 Nitrososphaeraceae archaeon | reverse complement strand
TCTCTTGTCATATGTGTAAATGATTTATTCTTACTGAATCGGGATAGAATCGACAGGGTTTGGATTATCGCTGTTCTATACATATCTGAAAGATTAGTTTCAGTTTTCATGACCAAAATGTATTCTGCTATATTTAGGGCATTTTCGGATGAAACGTTTTGAGTTAGGTCCTTGTAAATGAACGGAAGTAAACCGGCAGTAGCAAAATCAATCTTTCCATTCGCTATTTTGTCATAATCGAAGGATTTTTGATTGTATGTGCCTTTCGATATCGTTCGTGTCATACTATTGTGTTAAATAAATCGAGAGCTATAAACTATTTCATTATGATAAATTATTTATTAATAAATGGAACCCAAACAAGTTCTACTCTCATCTGATGAATTAGCCATTGTGACATTTGGAGTCAACAAGCACTTTTGCTGCTGTGTGGATTGGTTCTCAGAACTTGTACGAAAGTTGTCATAAAGATAGGATAGGATCGGGTCTTTGAACCTGGTGAATTTAGCAACGAAACATTGGTCCGTGAGTCATCATATGTTGGAGGGGATTTAAGAGCTGCTGGAGCGTTCGCTTGCTGAATTTAAGAGAGGACAATCAATAGAATGCTATTGCACGAAGCTCTGACAAATCCAGACGCGCAGCACTCTGGCGATTCAATCACTACAGGAAATAGATGCAGTGTATAGCGCTAGAGACATTGTTTATCGGTTGTATTCTAGTCAGATTTTGACCCCTCTCCAGATTGCGGAAGTTATACCTGTCAAGATGTCACTGATAAAAGTCATTAACATATACTCCTTTTATCTACACTTTTAAATATGTGAAAAAGAAGATTAGTCAGACTCAGCTGTTCTCCTGCTTACTCCTGCGATTCCTAATTTGAATTCCGAATTACTAATAATATGAGAATATAGGTGCGAGTACAATAATCCTCACATTAGTACTCTTAGTTTTCAATCGGTTTTCCGATGTGTTTTTCTATCCATGTACATTGCTCGCTGCAGCAGATTTACGTTAACCTTTTATATAATGCTCGAAATCAGAGAAATATGTCAAGACGTAAGTATCCATTCCAATACGAATTGACTCCAGATACTTTGGAAAAGGACACTCGATGGTTGACACTATGGCTTAAAAATATCGGAACCGACAGTTTGCATAATATGGATATAAATATGCACTCCACTGACTCCCTCCAAATCTCCCTCCGCAAGTCGAGCGATCATATATTCCGTTTAACACCAGATGAAGAAAGATTCTTAAGCTTTCAAGTTGACGCACATGGGACCACTGCTTTATACTTTAGTATTAAATATTTTAAAGAGGGTGGTTCCTTCCACTGGGATTCTCCTTGGATACGTGAGCAAGTTCTAGGAGAGGTGGCGGAACTTGAAGGCATACTCGTCTCAAATCCTTACGGCATTATAGGAAGAGAACTTGAGGCAGAGGCAACGATAAAGGGTTTAGGCAGTAGTGATGGATTGGATCTACAATTCTGGGTGGATACGCCTTCCGGAGAGCATGAAGTACTGGCAGAAATAAAAACTAAGAAACTCTCTCGCGGCGAGGAAGTGTCTTACACTGCTAAAATAATTCCTAAAGAAACAGGATACTACACAGTATACGGGAGCCTGTATGATCACAACCGAAGGATTGGTAGAGAATTCGATACAATATGGGTTGAAAAGTGATGCATGAGAATATGAAGATTTGAATCTCCTCTTGACTAGTATGCCATTGTAGATAAGAATGTTAGACTCATTAGTACCACTTTTATAGTCTTACTTTTTGTTTCTGTTTGTTTCTTCCTAACCATTATTAATAGTAGTACTAACAGGTCAATAATTACAAGAATGCTGCAGTATTACGAGCATTCCTTTTCATATTACTTTACTATCATTACAGGACAGTGTGCATATGTTACCACTCCCGATGCAACACTACCAACCAATAATTTCTTGAAGCCGGTTAGACCTCTTGATCCTATCACTAACAGATCAATATTCTCGCGTTCAGCATATTCGACAATATCTCGTACTATTGACGTAGGATCAATGATAAATTCCGTTCTTAACTTTATTTTGTTATCTTAGCTTTTTCTCTAACTATAGCCAGCCATCTTTGAGCTTCTTCTTCCTGATGCTTAATAATCGAATTCATGGTACCAGGACTAACTGAACTGATGCGCATATCCACTAACTCAACAAGCCTTTGATGAGATCAAAGCCTCCGAACAAACAAAACTGCAAGAGTTGGTAGACAAGTCCAACCAAGAGCGAGATAATACGATAAAATTACTACAGCAGGAGTTAAAGTCGACGCTGGAAATGCAGTCAGCAGTTGAGTTATGCAAACACTCTGTGGAGCTTTCGTCCAAACAAAAAAGTATGATAGATGATGTCATGTCTAGGTATGATAAGCTAATAGGTGAATATAACGATCTCAAAGGTCTCTTAGATAAGTCGATGTCCACTACGAAGACTGCATTTGAGGAGATAGATGAATTACGGAGCTTCATGAGCGGGGGACTGTTGATAAAACCAGATAGAAGAACTGCTGAGGAATTACAGCGGAGAGCAAAGATACTCTTGCAGGTAGCACCAGATTGGCAGAAGAGGACAGCTCCAGTTAATGCCAGGTTAACTCCTGAGGAGGAACGAAAGGTTATGGAGTTAATTAATCAGCCAAAAGTTAGTTAGTTATAGGAGGTAGTAGTTCATCGTTCGAACAAGACATTGTCTGTCATAGTAACAATATAAACTATTCTTGGTAAATAATTCGGTTGTAAGTCCGACATTGTGGTGGAATGTACTCGGTCCGATGTTAATTGTTCTAAGCGATCGAGGGCATTGTGAGGTTCGTGCCCCCAGACAGACATGTATTAGGAAAATCATCTTGTCGATGACGATGTAGTTGTCTAACGAATTCCAGATAAACTATACTCTACATTCTGCTTTGGAATTGCACTATAAAAGAGTCTTCGGCTTGGGTATCATGTCAGTGTTGCTATTAGCTACCGCCGGTTTCGTATCGAATGGACAGAAAGCATATGCGCAATTCTGCTCATACGTTTCAACCACCTGTACACTCGCGATTTCGTTGGGTGGGTTTCCTCATCAGATCGGCACTTCGAATACAAATGTAGAGTTCCGTTGCACTGAAGAAGCTTACGGGTTGGCAAACTGTTCGGGCGAGCCCATGCCTATAATCTGGCAAACCCCAGAAGGAATTTCAACAACAGGGATTATGTATGGCTT
>JASHSN010000295.1 GCA_030038695.1 Nitrososphaeraceae archaeon | reverse complement strand
GTACACTCAGGTAATCTGGAAGGCAGGACTGGCGGATTACGCTCCTGTTAAAGGATTCATCGTACTAAAGCCGTATGGCTTTGCCATATGGGAGTTGATCAAGGATATCCTAGATAGGAAATTCAAAGAGACCGGACATCAAAACGGGTTTTTACCCCTATTAATACCAGAATCTCTCCTCGCAAAAGAAAAAAATCATTTTAGTGGATTTACCCCTGAGGTATATTGGGTCACGAGAGCCGGTGAAAACGACCTCACCGAAAAATTGGCCTTGCGACCAACATCTGAAACAATTGCATACTCTATCTTCTCAAGATGGATTGCTAGCTACAGAGATCTTCCGATCAAGATCAACTTCTGGAATAGTGCCTTACGAGCAGAAATAAAGGCAACAAAACCCTTTATCAGAAATTCAGAATTCCTTTGGCAGGAGGGACATACAGTACACGTTGATCAACAGGAAGCAAAAAAAGAAGTAATGGTAATTTTAGAGATCTATAAGCGATTAATTGAAGATCATTTGGCTATTCCTACAATAGCGGGACTAAAGAGCGAGAAGGAAAAATTTGTAGGTGCTGATTATACTACTACCCTGGAAGGAATGATGACAGATGGGAAGGCACTTCAAATGGCTACGTCTCATCATTTAGGACAGAATTTTTCGAAACCATTTGAAATAAGATATCTAGGTCAGGATAACCAGCAGCACTTTGCCTGGCAAACCTCATGGGGTATTTCGTGGCGACTCGTAGGAGCATTGGTAATGATGCACGGAGACGACAAAGGACTTTTGCTGCCTCCTTACATAGCCCCTATCCAGGTGGTAATTGTCCCGATTTTCAGAGACAAGGAAGCTATATATGTCAAGTCAAAAGCGCAGGAAGTCGGCAATTTATTGAGAAAATCAGGGTTTAGGGTCGTAGTAGATGAGCGCGACGAGTATACTTCAGGATGGAAGTTCAATGAATGGGAGATTAAAGGAGTTCCACTCAGAATCAACCTGGGACCACGAGATATCAAAAATGCGGAGGTTGAACTGGTTAGAAGGGATACGATGCAGAAGTGGACAGTCAACGAAACTGGAGTCGTGGATTCAGTAACATCTATTCTGGAAGAAATCCAAACCAATCTACTACTTAGAACAAAGGATATCCAAATGCAATATACGTCGAAGACGAATTCTTATGATACATTCAAATCACTTCTTGACACTAAAGGTGGTTTCATTTATACCTGCTGGTGCGGAGAACAAAGTTGTGAGATAAAGATAAAAGAGGAAACGGGAGCAGACTTGCGAGTCATCCCTTTTGAATGTAAAGAGGCAGATCTGCTTATGAACTGCTGCATTTATTGCGGAAAACCTTCAAACAAGATAGCGATTTTCGGGAGGGCCTATTAGACAGCATATTACCTGATATTAAACTTAAGTTGTTGTAGCACTGACAGGAGTCTCTTCAGTCAGTAGCTTTTTCTTCCGATCCTCCAACTGTTTTTTCATTAATCGTTTTGCTATCCTTGGGTTGTTCTTTTCTAGCCAGATTGCGTATGCTTCTTCCTCCTTCAGATTCTTCTCTAGAATCTTGATAGCCCTTCTATCTGCCTTCAATAGTTCAAGAGCTTGAATACCGCCTTCATACAAGATTACTTCTGCTCTTTCTATTATTAGATCGTTAATTGACTCCCAAACCTCTCTTTCGTTTGGTGTACTCCCTCTTTCTATCATCTCTTTCAGAGATGGTGGAGGTTCTGGCACGGGTAATCTACCGTTTTCAGTTAGTGGTTCACCCCCCAGTGTTCTTATCGTCAACTTCAATCGATCCTGCTGCTCTCGTGTCTGCTCTAAGTGGCGGTCAATCTTTTCCTTAACCTGTGGATCCATGCTTTCAGATAATCTCTTCTCCAATCTATCCACAGCCGCATTTTCGTATGATAATGCCAGGTTAAGCCCTGCTAGAGTAACAATGGTACTCTTATCGAATGAATGAGTCATGCTCTTGTATACTATGGGGAGGAAGTATAATAGAGTATTTGCAATAGCTATCTCGATCCAAAGGATTATTTGCGTTGATCGAATGCACCATTACTTAGCCAACAACTTTATAACCTATTCCTTCGATTGATTATTATGAAATCGCGATTCTATGGCATGTACTTCGCAGTTAAGCTTTGGTTATATAGATTAATAAAAGAAAGAAAGAAGAAACCAGAGAAGGAGATTTCAATCTGAAGCTGGCAGCAGCAACCAAAAAGCAGTCGAAAATTTTTTCTATTTAATAATCAAGTGAATCTCGTAGTCATGGATATCCTTAATATATTGAAGGAAGCGTGCAAACAAGTATACGACCAAACAAGAACTATGATCGGGACCGAGCAGGGCAATGAAAAGTTGGGAAGAGGTGCTGGGGGAGATATCAGCAGAAGAATTGATATCGTTGCCGAAGCAGGTGTGATGGAAACAATCAAGAAACATGATTTTAATCCTACAGTGATTGCTGAAGAATCAGGTCGAATTGAAGGCAAAGATCAGGGTTTCCTGGTTATAGATGCCATAGATGGAACCACGAATACGAGTCGTGCAATCCCGTTCTATTGTTGCTCTCTCGCATATGCATTAGACTTCAAACTCAGTTCGGTAATTCATGGTGCCGTAATGGACTTGTCGAGAGGTGATCTTTATTATGCTTCAAATCAACAAGGTGCGTTTATGAATAATATTCAAATCCATGTAAACAAGTCCATGGAACTTGACGATAGTGATCATCTGGATGAGATTCTAGTGGGGGTGAATATATCAGGTGCTTCACCACAAATCTTGATGAGTCTCTTCAAGGTTATATCAAAAGCAAATCATGTCAGGCACTTTGGAGCAAACGCATTAGAATTATGCTATTTTGCGAGAGGGCTTTTAGACGCTTACATTGATATTCGCGGAAAAATTCGTGCAACAGACCTTGCAGCGGCATACCTTGTAGTGAAGGAAGCAGGAGGCAAGTTCTACTCGATGGATGGTTCGAAGCTTGATTCTGAGTTAGGAAACAATACAAAAATCTCATTCGTAGCGGCAACAAACGATGATATATTTGCACGTATAGCTGCGGATATGCAGATCCGAAGTTGAAGAACGGATAATCAGCGCCCGGGCCGGGATTCGAACCCGGGTCGAAGGAGTGACAGTCCCCCATACTGGACCGGAATTTATGATTACTGATTATCATCAGTAATCTCTATACTACCCGGGCGCACAAAGCAAACTTTTATGAAAGGAATTAAAATGTTTGGGTCAGCCGTTTTATTTATCAGCAATTGTATAAAGATAAATTATACCTTCTACGAGCCTATGATAAAATGGGCCCGTAGCTCAGCCAGGTAGAGTACCGGACTTTTAACCTAGGAAAGAAATCCGGCTGTCTCGGGTTCGAATCCCGACGGGCCCGCATCGTTTTTCATTCGAATCCACAAGCTTTAATAGCTCCTTTCGCCATCTTTAGTATGAAATAATTGGCAGGAAAGGCTGTTGACAGGTCTTTACTTCATGGGGAATCCATTGAACAATTCAGGGCAGCAATTAGAAATGCTGCCACAAGGGACCCATATGAAAGACGTCTTATCGGTTTCCTGAAGAGTGTAATGATGACACCTTATGACCTTGTAGCTAAAGCAAAATCACAACCCAGTTCAATCGAAAAGATACTGATATCGTTTATTTCTGCGCAGAACCTTAGGGCGGAAAAAGGAGAGATAACTGCTGGTACGGTAGGAAATGCACTCAAGGCGGTAAAACTTCTATTGGAAATGAATGACGTCACCTCTCTAAATTGGAAGAAGATTAAACGGGTTCTACCAAAGGCCAGAAGATATGCCCTTGATAGGGTTCCAACTATTGATGAAATTCAGAATGTTGTAGAAGCGGCTGACATCAGTGGCAAACCGTTGACGCTGGTCTTTACCTCAAGTGGAATAAGAGAGGGCGCTATAGAGAAACTAAGGGTGGCTGATTATACGCATATCGAAGGTAGGGTAGGCCGCCTGACAGTCTATAATGGCGACCCGGAAAGGTATGTTACTTTCATAAGCCCCGCCTCATGTCGGTTCATCAGCCTCCGCTGGTGGATTTTCGGCCGTTGCAGTCTGAACGCGGGGACCAACCTGTACAGACTGCAACGTTTCAATTTTATTTTCGGAAAGCTTTATGTTTCTTCGGCACGATGGGCATGTTGCATATACAACCAGCCTTCCTGAATACCGCCACGAATATTTACATTCGGCGTGTGGACATTTTATTAATGTCCCTTTGAGCATGTTCTTCATATTCGTCTTCTTATTCATACAGCATACTTGTCTATAAACGTATACATACCTACGTAGGAATTAAGGTATGATACGGCAAACCATAATTGCTACGTATGACTTATGGTATGACACAGCAAACCATAAGTCGAACCTCCTGACATGAGCGAAGTCTGTGATGTCCGTTCAAGACGACGTTATTCTGGTTCAGAACGACTGGTATGTGGGTATCTTGGATTCACATGCATAGACTAGATTGCCTCCTGTTCTGGCCTAGAATGATATCTACTTGGAAGATTGGAGGAGAACACCCACAAATATTAGTCAATAACAAGCGGGACGCACTGAAATGGTATAGGGCCACAAATCTACTAGACTGTCGAATAAGTGCTTACCCAAGATACACTGATTACTATATCGACAGGACTGGCATTGCACCTTCTTTATTGCATGTAGACATCGATAGATTGCAGTTTGAGACTGTCGAGCAATTCGAGTTGGCTTCAGCTAAGACACGTACAAATTTCCAAAAAATACTTGGTTCTCAACCCACTCAGTTATGGACAGGAAGAGGACACCACTATATACAGCCACAAAAAGGAATTGTCTTCGAAAAAATTGAAGATTTCAAGAAGTTCGATCAGCCTTCAAGAAGGTTCATGGGGTTTGAAGAACGACTGATAACAGATAACAAAGCAGATGAAAATCATAGTCACATCGTTTCATTTCATAATTGTATGTTGAGAATCCCAGGTAGTTTGAATTCCAGATGTGTTCTCTACAGGTTGCACACACATAGGTTAGTCGACCCACATACATACACACGGATAACCAAGCTTTATACATGGCGCTACGTTGTGCCAGCTTTTGCAGGAAAACTCCTCGTACAAAGTTGTGTGTACTCAATTGAGCACGTAAGGAGTAACGAAGTAACTATACCCAATAACATTAATTGGCTAACTATCAGTTAATTTACTCCAGCTCTGTGTAGCAATCACAGCTCACTACTCAGTTCTCGTAGTTACGATGACAGCGGCTGCGTGTATTGAAATAAAGTAATTGGGGTATTTTTTTTCTTAACGGGGTATTCATGGCCAGATTGGCCTGTTAAGAAAAATTATCCCCATATACCCACGTATTGAACCTGAAAGAACCATCGCTATGTCAACATATCCTGTTGTGGATACTCCCTTACTAAAACACTCCTCCACTGCACAAGCAGCCTTCGTCCAGTATAGACTGTTTTATAGTCCCAATTTAGCCATGAACGTCTGAGGAAAACAAATCCGCAAACTTACCAATAGTTCACTCTTCTAGGCGACAGGCAATTCGGTACTATGAGATAGCTTCGGACCATTGCAGTACGCTCTCCTCCGTCGTTATCTACAAGTAAAAGTGAGAAGAGTTAGCGAAGCTATCGTTTTTCCTGATGTGTCCGGAGGAGATCAGACGCGTTTAACACAATAAAGTCTTGGTTGTACAGGTGTAACTCTCTTGTTAAGTCTCAACAAGGTAGTGAATTATCCACCTGAGATAAACTGAAAGAGGAAAACAACTAGTTGTATATGCGAGCTAGAAAAGGAGGGAGTGATCTACAAAGCGATATGCTCCTGATCTACAAAGGGGTGATATGCTGGCATTCCAATCCCAATCTAACCTCCTGATCCACAACGTGGTGATAGACTCTATAGAAGGTCTTCATAATAATGAATGCTGCTTTCCATGAAACACTTAGAGACCAGTCCTTTGTATAGTAGTCGTAATTCGCATTTGTTTCTGAGCTTTATGGCTTTATCGACCCTACCCAGTAATGTATGTTGTACCTAGATAACCCACTGCGATCTCATCAGGCGTGTCAGAAATGCAGCAGGCTGAGACGCGTCTCTTCCACCTATCGGGAGCAGTTGCGCCGCTGCCTGCAGGACATTTCCAAGCTGGCCAGCATCCTGAGATAATTTATAGACGAAGTATACGTGAGGTCGAAAGAACCTTAACGCAAGGCGCTTAAGCCATGCTGATCCACCCATATCATTTGCAACTTTGACAGCACTGTCTACCATCTCTGTCGGGACAACTGGTGCGTGACCCTTCAATGCGCGTTTTGCCACAGCTCCTCCTACTCCTACAATCGAGTCTACCCACTTCGTCATTTGATCAAGCTCGCCTCGGACGGCATGAACTAAAGAGGAGAGATCCCAAGCACCGCTCGCCGTTGCTGGAATTTAGTCGCCTGCCGCCTGCATTTTGCAATTTCTTCAGGGAGTGCATGCGCATCACCCCTACATCGTGCAAAGATTGCACCAGCCCAGAACGGAAGCCGCACAGCCTGATCTAGTTTTTGATTTGCAGGATATTTTGACACCCACTCGTCCAATAACCATTTTTCCAAAGGAGGAGAGCTAGTAAGTCGAACATCAGCATCCTTTGCACGGGCAAGCTGAAGCGGGGATCGTAAACATCTACCAACGTATCGTGTAAAGAACCCGCTCTCCTTGCCAACCATGGCATCCAGGGTCTGTGCTAAGCGATCATAGGCGAGTGCTCGGATATCGTTATCAAGAATTATCTTTTTCGTGTCTAAAGGCCGAATTTTACCATCTATCCAGTCATCGGCAGTTCTATTTCCTACCACCCAGGCATCCAGGCTTTGTGGAACCCGACAGATGACGTCTATCCAGCTTTCTCGCATTGGTGACGCGTTATAAGAAAGCCTACTTTCAAAGTTAGTAACGGAGTGTTCGGGAAAGTTTATCCCGGGTAGGAGATGCCTCCAGAATTCCTCTAGCCAGGTAAGCCACCCAGCATTTTTCCACGTCGAATAGTCGAAATAGTGAAGAGCCCATTGGTAATGAGAGTTGAGTGTCCGCGCTAAGGGACTCCATCGATCGTGCCCGAGAGACAAAGGGACAAACACCTCATCCAAATTCATAGCATTGTTTATATCATCAGCCAGTTGACCGTTGTCTATGAAGACAACTCTATCGTAGAATATGCACGCGTTTAGAATATTAGAGAAGTCCGCCAATGCGACGAAAGGGTCATAATTATAACCATCTGTGGGTACACCACGAAAGAGCTTGTATGTGCGATCCACTGATGACCAATCAGGGTATGAATAATAATCGCGTAACGAAATCTTTCAATGGGGTTGGCCTTAGATATTGTTGGCATTCTATCTAGCAAGGAATTCATTGCTATCTATGTCGCAGCAGCAGGAGTTGCCGTGTCGACTGTAACTTATTGGTATCAAAAAAAAGAGTTTCGTCTAAAATCGTTGACCGAAGCTTTGAGTCGTCTGAACGATGTAAAACACAAGGAAGCTCGCAAAGTCCTATATGGGAACGCAACCCGAGCATCTTTCGAAATTTTGGGTTTCAGTAAACCCACTCCAGAGGGCGGAGCTTCCCCTAATGAATTAATGACAATGTCTAAGGATATGGTTAGAAGTGACTTCAATGAAGTAGCTACTCTCATTTATCATAAGCTTCTTGACAAGAAAATATTCCTGCGAGAATATTGTTGGATAATTATTAGAATTTGGAGGCTGTTAGAAGAGGATATACTTGACAGAAGAAGAGCGATCGGACCTTCGGATTATATGAAAAACTTCGAAGACCTCAAGGAAATGGCAGAGGAATATGTCTCCAAGAGTCATCCTGATTACTTCAATTATTCATCCATGGGGAAAATTGTAGGAAGGAAGGAGGAATTTACTCCTTCTGGTTCTCTCAGATGGAGTATAACAATCAGCGAATCAAGTGAAAAGGATTATCCGCCAATTGATTGGTGGAAGGCGACACATCCCGATAAATGAACCGCAACCCCAACCACACAGCACTAGAACGGATCCTCAAAGTAGTTGCACTCTATAGCATTCCGCCTGAAGGATGAGCACTCCTCCAGCTACTGGAGCAGTGCGCCCTTTGGAGATAGTGTTGAGAGCAGCCCAGAACTGAGCAGAATCGCTGGCTCGCTTCGCCATTGCTCGGCCGCCGATGCCCATTCCCACAGCTCCCCAGGCTTTCGCAAAGGCGATATCAGGGCGGAGAATGCCGCTTCCATCCTCACGCATCAGGACCATCAGCATCGACAACGGCGACACGGCTGCATAACCCTAGACAGCAAAGGCTTCATAAAGACCGGTCCCCATCTGTCACAAGAAAACTAGTACAAAGGTGTGTGTACTGGTGTGTACTGTCCAATTCACCAGGTGAGGTGCGACGAAGTACTCAATCCCCCAATAACATCGAAACTACCGGTACATTTATAGTACAGCTGGCTTTTGGAATGTGTATAATATCCTGACTGGCAGTACTATGCTTCCCAATGGCATTAGGTTGCTTTTATTTTACCTGGCTTAATGGTCATATAGTCCCAAGCCAGGTATTGGGGGGCATCATAATCGGCATACTCTTCATTATTGCAGGGATAGGGCTGATTGTGAAAGAACGGAGATTGAGGCAGATGAAGGTGGCATGACTAGAATTTGGAATTGGCAGGGATACTACGGATATCCCTTGATAGTCGTGACACTGGTAATTGCAGGGGTTCCTTTTATTATTGCTGGCTCGGGAGGAGGACTCAGGACTGGAGTGGAAATTCCACTGGAGATTCTAACCAAAGAGCGTTGACAGCCCCTCCAATGCTTCCTCCTGCTCCTGAGCCTTCTTTTCTCGC
>JASHSN010000294.1 GCA_030038695.1 Nitrososphaeraceae archaeon | reverse complement strand
TCCACCAACTGGGCCGCCTGGTCTACCGGGTCCACCAAATGGGCCGCCTGGTCCACCTGGTCCACCGGGTCCACCAAATGGGCCGCCTAGTCCACCGGGTCCACCGGGTCCACCAAATGGGCCACCTATGCCAAAGTGCCCATGGACATAGTAGCCATGATACGAGAAGTGCCCGTAGCCCGGATGGAAGTACCTATGACCGTAATACCCGTGGAACCTAACGAAGCCACGATGGGAATATCTATGACCGTAATACCCGTGGAACCTAACGAAGCCATGATGGGAATATCTATGGCCGTAGAAGCCGTAAGCTCGATGTCCTCCGCTATATGCAAAGGCTAAGTAGCTTGAAACTATAGGACCTGACACAAGTAAGAATACTAATCCTACCAATACACATAAAAGAGCAGTACTTATTTTTGATGTCACTACTATATAGTTATGTACTATAAATAAATACATTTACGAACTTGCATGTACTCAAATGTTCTATACTCCCGACGTACAATTGGATTAAACGCACTGTATCCCAAACTTGCTTCATAAGTTAAAATTTTATATCACCATCCCCGGCTAGATGCAACTGGTAAGTATGAGTGGTGGCATATAATCACAATTCATTTCCTGATACAATTGAATTAGCTTTTCCCCGAATATTCAGAACCCCTTCAAACATTATAAACCTTTAAAATAAGGTTACTAATTCTATATTATTGTGTTGTATATCAGTATCATATGATACATCATACCAATCGAGATGATAGAAACTAGCTTTTGAATCAATATTTTTTCAGTACCCACCGTAATTAGATTCCAAAATGGATCTTTAAACTTCACTTTGATTGCAAAGCATGTTAAACAAGATAGTCCTGTTATTTTAGAAGTACAGGCTTCATCATTCCTCTTATTGGTTTTGAGTGGACTCCACTTGAACTTAACCTCGTCTTATTTAAGAAGGTCTAATATCTGATCGATGCTTGCGTCTGTCTTAAAACCGTTAGGGTCTAAACTAGATCTAGAAGCTCTGTAACCAATCGAGTTTAGGCGTTCAATAATCTTTTGTAACGGATTCGGATTTGTACGCAGTCTAGAAGCAATTTCATCAGAGAGAAAATAAAATGGGATATCGTCAAGCTCTTCAATACACGTAAAAAGACCCTTCTTGAGGTAACGCATTGAGACATTTTCGTCGTCATACGCCTCTAAGAGATTACTCATTTTTTTAATAAAAGCCTTGTCAAACAATCTTTTGATCCATAAAAAGCCAGCAAAACGGTATCTGCTTCCACATAGTTCGCAAGAATTTCCTCTATGCGACTCTGTAATCGTATTCCTATTTCCACACTTCGCGCAGTCTCGCAGATAGCCAATTTCTTGAAAGACCGAATTAGCATCATGACGACTAACTGTTACCAGAATGTATGCTCTGAGATAATGAAGATTGGCATGAACAAAAACCGGATGGACAGCAAGGTCGAGCCTTGACGCCGTTATGGCAATTAATGATATAATTAACCTAAGAGCAGTTTCCCTGGCATAATGGTTGTTCAATGGCCTCCCATAGTATTTGCGCATACATACTTCCGGGTGTACACCGCACAGAACGGCACTATCTGTAGCAGTGATGGAGAGCATTCCCCCTTTGGTTACGGATCTTAGAACGCAATCAATATACGGTGCTGGACTACCGAACGGATCCAAATCTACCACTGAAAACCTTTCAGAATTTTTTGAGCCATGGTTAGTAAGAAATCGTAGCACCTCCTGAGTTGTAAAGGTACACTTTTGTGTCACAAGATTTATTTCAGAAGCCTTTTTTGCTGCTTCTATTGCGACGGCGTTTATGTCGTTTATATAAATTTGTTCTAGCTGTGGTATTTCAACTGCCACTCTTAGTGCTCTTGCCCCAATCCCTCCAAAAGGATCGCCAAAACTCCTAGGATTTTTTTTTATCTCCGGGACAAATGTCTTGTATACGAGTACTGACATGTCCCGATTCAATTTAGCAGAAGGGTTAAAGAACGCTGGAACCTTTGAAGGAACTTTACCTAACAATGAGGAGGCCGGGACCAGTAATCTCGTCTTGCCCTCGATGGTTTCTACAAACTCAGATAATTTCTGGACCATATCGGACATTATATTTATCCTTCCAATATTTATCAGTAAGAAATTCTTCACGTAAAAAATAATAGTATCCTCAACATAACCAGCCGGCTACAAGGATAAATCAGTATTGCTAAGAACTGCCGCCAAGGAATTCATAGGTGGAGTAGACGAGGCCGGACGTGGATCTGTTATCGGACCTCTAGTGGTTGCAGGTATAAGTATTGGAGAAAATGGCATCTCCTTGTTGCACGAGTTGGGCATAAGAGACTCGAAGACGCTCACACCAATAGCCCGGAAAAGCCTATTTGAAAGTATCGTACAGTTATCAAGCTCGCTTTATATATCCAAGATCACCTGTTATGAAATCGACAGTTACGTTTTTCTTAACGGTCTAAATGAGCTTGAAGCAATGGCTATGGCCGAAGTTATCAACAATATCCGTGCTGACACGATCTACGTCGATGCCTGTGACATAAATCTAAAGCGTTATAAAAACAAGATAAAGAAATATTTGTTGATGGTCCCGAGACCAAACATTTGCTGTTTGCACCATGCGGATTCATTAAATGTCGTTGTTTCAGCCGCATCTATCGTCGCTAAAATTATTCGTGATAAAGAAATTGAAAGAATTCGCGAGAACTATCACGACATAGGTAGCGGTTATCCTTCAGACAAGAGAACCATGATTTTCATCAAAAATTGGGTGACGAGATACAAATCCGCACCATATTTTGCTAGAAAATCATGGAAGCCTGTAAGAATCATGCTTGAACAAGTACCCGGGACTACGGATGATAAATTGCGTGGATTAATGCATGGTCCTTATCGAAAGGTTCTAAATTTATAATTTGCTCAATACTGAACTTGTTATTTTTTAGTTTCTTTGCCTCTTGAGCAAATACAGTCTTAGGATTCATAAGTACGTTGATACTCCTCGTCTTGACCACCAGTAACAATTCGCCCATAGGTTTGAGGTAAACAAGGCAATTTGCTATGGCAATTTCAGTTTGGTCAGGTTGAGCTATATCACAGTATAGTACTTCCACTGTCCCGAACACAGAAAAGTAAGAGCGAGGCTTCCGAGCGTCTGCAAGTATAGGAACAATATTTTCTCGTTTAGAAGCTAGATTTTCTAAGAGCTCTCTCCCAACTCGCGAGGAAGATTCTACTGCAAAGATTACACCATTGATCCCCACGATATCAGAAATATGGCTTACAGTTGTCCCTGTTGATGCGCCTATATACAATACCTTACTCCTATTCCTGAACGGAAGAACCCTTAGGCCATTTTGCAAAGCGCCTGCAAGCTTACTTCGAAATGGATCCCAAATCCTGTATTCCTCTCCACAGTATTTGACTAGATTCTCTCCATAAACGTCAACACCTTTAACCATATTCAAAGTCGCTATTCGCTTTTCACCGCGGATAGATATCCATACAACTGAGTCAAGCGTGGATTCGTTCAAACTTTACAAATCCTCGACCCACAATACGCAAGCTGCATTATAAACCATCTTGCATTATCCGCTATACACGACGCTTCGAGAACTTTCTCCGATCTCTTCTATTTTTTATTCGCTTAGAGCTATTCGGATAAGAACCACGACCATGCGCTCTGAATTTTTCGCTTCTCTTCAATTCCTTTCTAGGTTCTTTATATTTCTCTTGAATCTCGGCGATACGGGTATTCAAACGGGTCGCCACAGACGAATCCATTAAACCAGGACGAAAGAGATCGATTCTTGCTGCAATTGCTAGCTTTGACGCCAATGCCCTGGCAATTTTGCCCCGCTGCCATTTAGGTGCGGAGTGTATCATTGAGTGTTGGAACAGTAGTCCGTGCTTCGGGGGATTTGCACCGGTTCGAAGTGATCTGAATAGTGCCTTCTCCGCACCTAATACTTGGATTGTGCTTGCAGGGAGTATAGCCAATCTGTTCAAGCTCCCTGCTTTAGCAATTACTCTTGCCCCTACTGGCGCCGTCAATAACTCTCTGATATTTGGAGCCACGGTTTTCATCATGAATTCCACCTGTTCTACTAGTGTCCTGCGTAACGTTGATAGGATAATTATTTGATCTGCAAGCCTTTGCAGAATTTCAAGATTTTCTGCAGTTAGCTGACCTCCCCTACTCCTTGTGCAAGCAGAGATTATTATATCCACTTTTCTGTCCTCAATCCCAACCGTTCTCAAAATCTCCTCCGACACGTTTTCTCGTGATCCGGCCCTTTTTACAATTTCTGCATAAGAAGTTAGGCTACTTAACAAATTGTCCAGTTCTGGAAAGTGTAAACCGTACCACTCCCGCATCCTAGCCCCTAAAGTGTTAATGACTTGATCTATTTCGTCGAGTGCATTAATCGCTTGAGCCACGTGAAGATCTAACTTCTGCGATTCCTCCTTTACCTTGTATGAAGATACTTCTAAAGCAAATTTTCTAAGTTCACGCATTGCTTCTCTTTCATCGCGTACAAATCCGAATCTCAGTAGCAACATCTGCTTTTTGTTCTGAATTTCATCTTGTTCCTGCACCGTCATCATGTGGCTTTTAAGATTAGCGGCTCTCAAAAAGGCATTTACATCCGGATCGTTTACAGATATGTGATCAAATTTGGATAGCTCTTTGATAAGTCCCTCAAGTTCCGTCGGAACACTCCCTGACTTTATAGAATGAAAAGATTGGGCAGGATTAGTGAATCTGTTTGAGACTATTATATTGTTCCCCTCGTCGTATGCTGCTATACCCAATTCCAGCAACACTAGAGCACACCGATTTGTCATTTCGTATAATACTTTTCTGAACAGCGGTATTATAAAAGGTAGCAAATTTAATTTACTCGAAGAATGGTGCCAAATGTGAAATGATAGGCAACTAATCTTAAAATAATGATTCAAATTAACTCTGCATATTGTTCCTATGGAAACGCCAAAGGCCTGAACCGGTTACTCGGAAGGTCACGATGACTAAACAGGTTGCAGACGGGATTATCACGTATTCTCAATCTTGGCATCCAAACGAAGGAATCTTAATTTTGAAAGGTAAGAGCAAAAAACAACAAATTATAATAGAAGGATTAGTTGTTCCACCTTTTTCTACGCATGGACCATATTATTCCGGCTTTCCTACTTATGACTTGCCTTTTGATCTTTCTTATGTAGGGACAGCACACTCACATCCAGGCGGTTCAAATAAACCCTCACTAGAGGATTTGAATAATTACTATGGCGTCGTGTCCATTATTATAAGTTATCCTTATGATTATAGTACTACAGGTGCTTATGATAGAAATGGAAAAGCCATGGATCTGGAGATCGTTGACTCAATATAACGAACTGGTCAAACAAGTTAGTTGTCTACTTCTATTCACCTGTCCCATTTAATGATACGGAAAAATTGATCAATAGCTGCCCGCGGATACCTACATTCCTCTGTCAGTGTTGTAGTTGTAGCCACCAGAGCTAGCGGTAGACTGCTAGTTTGAATTTATCTTAAGAACCAAGGTGCTCGCAGACAACATCTTTTAAAAAAATCACTGATGGCCAGTACAGAAATCTAATCGGCGAGATTTGATCGTAGCTCGTGATGCATCTTATCGTTATTACATTATACCCATGGCTGGGTTAGTTAATGTACAAGAATACAAAGTATGACGGCGAATCTTCGCTTAAATCATCCTTGTGATTGTTATTATTGTGAACTGTAACTATCCCAAACGTTGCAATTTGCATTTGTTTCAGAAAATCTATCAACTCTTCATCAGAGACAGGCGTAGTGACAAGCGTAATTGCCTTCCTCAAGTAATCACATTTATTTTTATTTTCCTTAGCAGGTTCTAGATCAATATGTCTCTGTTCTGAATATCGGAATTCGATTGCCGGTTTTGAAGGGTTTGCTGGATTACGTACTTTAATAATTTCCTCTTGAGGCC
>JASHSN010000293.1 GCA_030038695.1 Nitrososphaeraceae archaeon | reverse complement strand
AATTTTTTGACGACAATACAATGAGCGTTCATCTGAAGGAAGGAGTGGTTCCGATGGGGAAGAAAGGAAAACCCGGTAATTCCGAATTAGTAAAACTAGGCGAAGAAAGGTGTTCACATGCACTACTCAGACATATAATTGAAGAGATATCCGAGACATCAAGAATCATGGGGTCTGGTTCAGTAGAAATCAGTCGTTCTGGTGCAACCGTAATTCAATATGGCATGTTTCGAATAGCCATAACGAGACCACCATTCTCGGACGGACTTGAGATAACAATCGTCAGGCCCGTAGTGAAGCTTACCATAGCAGATTACAATCCAAGCGAAAAACTGATGGATAGATTGTCAGGAAAAGCAGAAGGTATACTTGTTGCTGGTCCGCCTGGTTCAGGAAAGAGCACTTTTGCTAGCAGCCTCGCTGTGTTTTATTCAGAAAATGGCAAGATAGTAAAAACCTTTGAATCCCCGAGAGACTTGCAGGTTCCGGCAGAAGTTACACAGTACGGACCGTTGGAAGGAAGCTTCGATAAAGCAGTTGACATATTATTACTCGTGCGTCCAGATTATACGATTTTTGACGAAGTAAGACGTAAGCCAGATTTTGAAGTATTTTCAGACATGAGGCTTGCTGGGGTTGGGATGGTTGGTGTCGTTCATGCAAGTAGTCCGCTAGACGCGATTCAAAGATTCATAGGTAAGGTAGAGCTGGGAATGATTCCACATATTGTGGACACAATTGTCTTCGTCAAGAACGGAAGTATTCAAAAGGTCTTTGATGTGTCTCTTACCGTGAGGGTGCCCACGGGTATGCAAGAAGCTGATCTAGCAAGACCGATTGTTGAGGTGCGAGATTTCGACACGAAACAAATTCAGTATGAAATCTACACATTTGGAGAAGAGAACGTCGTGGTGCCCACAAGTGATTTAAACAAAAATAACAGACCCGATGCGACTATAAGGAAGCTTGCCGAATCCAAAATTCGAGATGTTATAAGAAGGTTTGATTCGAATGCTGAAATAAATTTGGTTTCCGAAAACAGAGTTCAGATCAAGGTGAACAAAGAGGTGGTTCCGCTGATCATTGGAAGAGGTGGATCTACCGTATCTGAGCTTGAAAAAATGTTAGGGATAAAAATCGATGTGGAAGCGAAAACTCCTGCACTTGGCAATGAAATTGATTTTAATGTTAGCGAAGCCGGTTCCTCGGTAACGATCCTTATTGGCGAGGAAGAGATTGGTAAGAATGTTAATATCTACATAGACGACGAATTCGTGTTCACCAGCCAAGTTGGAAAGAAATCCCGAATAAAGATTGACAAACGGTCCGAAAATGGAAGAAAGTTAATAAACGCCATCTTAGTTGGCCACAAAATCAGGATCTTTGATAGTAGACAAAATTGATACGTACAACCTGCTTGCAAATTATTTAAACAATATTCGTAGCATTCGTCATTAATCAATGCTATTCTCTGGTCACGTCGATAGTTACAAGTGCGTGCCCAGCTTTGACATGAGCTTGATAATAAAGTCTTGTGAGTTCGTTAATTTTAGAATCCGTAAAATATTTGACATTATATCTTGCCAATACCATGGTACAATCCCGACAATGTATTTCCTTGAACGACAAAGTAATAAAGTCAAGATGTTTTCGACATATATAGTCTTAATTCAATTTTACACTTCCTCAGAGCCTTTTTGCGATACCGGGAACATTTTATTGTTCGAAAATCGAGCCTTTGAAACTTTATAATATGTTACCTCTCCCCTCCTTTCTATAACAGCTACAACAGCATTCTTTCCCATTTTTGTTATTTGATCTAATGCTTCTGAGAACTCTGCTGGTTGCATCTGCACACCTTCGTTTATTCCAAAAACGACATATTTAGCTGGTTTCTTTTCAAACTCTCCTCTTTCGTATACTCTGAAATCCACTCCAAAGCCGAAGCCCTCTTTTGCTACGTAACCTCTGCTTCGAAGATCACGATAAATTAGAAATTTGGTTAACATCTCCTTATCATGCCTTAGCGCAATGTTAAGTAATGAATCGAAATCGATAGGTTTGCCGTTCTTTGTGTTCAATAGCAGCCGCTTTGTATGGATTAGGAATAATGCTTCATATGGCTGCAAAATATATTCTAAATCTTGCTTCTCTCCAAAGCCTTTATTTCTTAATTGATCTTGGAATCCTTTATCTTTAATCACAATTTTTGTGTTCTTTTCGGTTAAAAAAGCTTCGACGACATAAGGGATCTCAACATCAAGAGTGCTTGGAGAAGACATAACGAATAAATCACAGCATGGTACCAGATTTAAGCATTAAAGTTTGTGAGTATTGGTATGAAAGGTGTTAATTATCGTGTCCCAAGAGGCATGCCATACGTTAGGCGTGAATATATCGCAGGAAAACCGCAGCTCAAGATTGCCAGGTTTTCGTCAGGTCAGCCTAGAAGCAATTATGATTATAAAGTTGAACTGATTGTCACCGAGGATATCCAGATAAGACATAACTCATTAGAAGCAGCGAGGCTTGCTGCCAATAAGACCATGGCCAGAGCTGGGGAAACAACTTTCTTTTCTATGCTCAGAGTCTATCCTCATGTCTTGCTTCGTGAAAATAAAATGATTGCTACGGCAGGGGCCGATAGATTACAAGAAGGAATGAGAAGAGCTTTTGGGAAAGCCACAGGTCTAGCTGCGAGGGTTCATGCAGGACAGGTGATTTTTGAAGCACATGTAAACTCACAGAATTTAAATCTGGCCAAAGAAGGGTTCAAGGTTGCATCCAGTAAGCTCGGCTGTCCTGCTTATACTAAAATAACGACGATGAATCAAAGACAGGAACAAAAAGAATAATCATAGGCAATAGTTTTTGCCAGGACATTACCTAACAGATCAGCGAACGAATAAAAGCTTGTATGATAATGATATATTCAGGAAACATATGTTCAAGAAAATAGGCGCAGTCATATTGCTGGTACGAGATCTGAAACAATCCTCGGAGTTCTATCGTGAGGTTCTTGGGATGCATCTAAAACAAGCTTCAGAAGATTGGGTTGAGTTTGCCAAAGGTACAAACACTGTTCTTGCTCTCCACCCGGCAAGAAAGATTCCTAACACGCAGAAACGTACTGGCATGCTCGTCGGTTTTAATGTGAGTGACCTAGGTGATCTGTGCCGCGAATTGGAGAAGAAGCAGGTAAAATTTTACAAAAAACAAACTGATGAAGCTTTCGGAAAGCACGCTATTATTGAAGACCCCGATGGTCATTTAATATCACTTGTGGAATTAAGTTCAAGAGAGGAATTGAGTCAAATACCTTACTACCATGGGTTTGCTCCAGTATAACTGACTAGATTGTTTACTTTCCACCGAAAAATCGTATATCACGTATGCTTATCACATATGCTATACATGTTGAGTATCATATTAATTGTAAATATCACAGATTTAAGTTTAGAATGCGACACTTCATAAAGGTTTTTATAAATATTATTGTATAATCATT
>JASHSN010000292.1 GCA_030038695.1 Nitrososphaeraceae archaeon | reverse complement strand
TCTTACTAGAGGACAGAACTTTTTGGCGTCATGTACATTTCCTCTAGTTATTCGAAAAGATACCACTTTCTTGGATTTTGCATCAGCAGCGATATGTAATTTGATAAACTCCTTCTTCTTTCGTATCCATTTGTCTTCTATATAATCACCTTTCTTAGATACGGTCAGACCTGTTGCATCAACTACCAACGTTATTGGTTCCTCATTATCATTATCAATATCATTATTCCCACGTCTATACTTCTTATGAGAAATGAATATACAATAAAGTCAACTCTAGATCTTTTAGAATCCTGGATAAAAATATCTGACCTTCCATACAGACATGAAGAGATGTCATACAGACATAATGAGACAAATAATCATCAGCAGAAGCACTCATATGTCATTCAACATGATATGGGAATGAAAGTGTCTATATATTTGGCTAGATTATATCAATTCGTACTTGACGATCTTAACTTAGGACAAACCAAGACGATAAAATTTGATAAAACTGAAAGTACATTAGCATTTACAATCGATTTTTGAACCGACCACAATGATGAGATCGATTGCTTCTTAGCTAGTGGCTAAGACTGTGTTATGGACCCTCTTAGCCGCCATCTATGAGGATGAGATGATTGAAGAGCCATATCCCGAGAGGAAATCATTTCAAATATAGTGAAACAGACTGATAATCTTCTAGAAAATATCCTGGGCCAGAAATAGACATGATGATATCTACTACTAGTACAGTAATCGATAGAGGATTTGATTTAGGCGAGGCCCGACATATGTTGAGATTAATGGTAGTAGTAACAGTATTAATTTTAACCCTGATTGGAGTTGGATTCTCTTTCCTACATAAAGGCAACGAACGAAGGAAGTTACGCGTACGGATATTGGCGAGCTAGTCTAACAGGTCCACAATTCGCACCAGGCTCAAATTGGAATCCCAATACATGCGGACTATCTCCAAACTCTATACTAGATAATCCCATAGGTGCCCTGCCATAACTAATAATTACAACGACATGTGAAGATGGAAAAGTTGGTGTAGCAACCATGCTGTAGTTGCGTTCAGAATTTCACGATAGTAGTATTCAAATACAATCCTTAGATCACTAGATTATAGGTTGTATAAAACAAAAACTAAGATGTTGTATATGAAATTATTTTTGATAGCTATATTCGGATTATCAATTCTATCTGTAAGTATTTTGAGACAAAACCCTGTAATGGCTCAACAATATATCCAGACCATAAAATTTAGAAATTTAGTTATTGATCTAGGTAATGGAGTAAAGACTAACGCTCAACTAACTTATCCTGCTATAGGTAAAGGACCATTTCCTGGAATCTTACTTTTCCAGGGATCTGGTGCTTATGATAAGAATGGAACCGACAGAATGGTCCTAAAGAATGGTCCTAAACCACTTACACCATATTTGCAGATAGCCCAATATCTATCTGAGAGAGGATTTGCAGTATTACGATATGATAAGAGAGGTGTTGGTGCAAATATTACAATTAATCAGAACGTATGGGGACACGCTACAGCCAATGATTTCATACATGATGCAGAGAAAGCATTGAATGTTCTTGTACAACAGCCTGAGGTAGATCCTAAGAGAATAAGCTTAATTGGTCATAGCGAAGGTACAATTTACGCTCCAAGAATTGCAATTGATAATTCTACTAAAGTAAAGAACATTATTCTTATGGGCACAGTAGCTCAGAATTTTCGAGATATAGTTTTCTATCAAACAGTGTCCTTACCCTTGGAGTATGCTACACAAGTATTGGATAAAAATCACAATGGATTGATATCAATAGAACAAATAGCTAAGGACCCTGTGCTATTACCGAGTTTGCCAATACCAAAATCGATCTTACGTCCTAATAATACGAAAGCCATAACTAATACTCTAGTAAGAGAATTTGGTACCAACGATTCTATAAGCATTGACAAACAACTTAAACCCTTGCTGATGAAATCTTATGAAAATCTGACAGCATTGAATTTGTCTAAATGCAACAATTTAGAGGCTCAGTTCCAGGGATGTCCTATATGGTTAAGATCTCAGCTTAGCTTGCTACCTACTTTGAGCATAATTGGTAATGTCTCTAAATCTACAGGTATCCTCATACTCAATGGAGAAAATGATTCCCAGACCCCGGTGCAACAGGCATTTCTTTTACAACAAAGATTAACAGATGTGCAACATCCTGACCATACATTGATAACTTATCCAAATTTAGGACATGAATTCTATCCTTCATCTCAGTGGTTGACTAGAGCAGGACCAATTGAACCCTATGTTTTAGCAGATATCTATGAATGGCTTGAAGCACATTCAGGTCTTTCACACTATATTGCTACTCCTACTTCGACGTTAGCAGCAAATACTAGTTCCTCCAGTAAGAGATGATATTTCACATCCCACCGAACGAAATAAGACAGAAGGACATCGCCTCTATTCTGACTAGTACGACTAGCTTTTGCTACAAATTGACGTGTTCTGGCTGCTGATGTTCTTGGATAGATGATGTTGGCATCTTGATTATATCGGGGCACGGAAGGAATGAAATTGCCCATATGATTCTATGTCACCCAGTTGGTAAAGCTCTGGCCAACTGCAAATAACCTGTCCTTAGCAGAGTTCTAGCAGTCATTTTCTCTCCTATCAACGGCGTATTTCATCATAGTCTTAACTATCAGCATTATGTGTTCAGGACCATCTGATTTCCTTGCTAACTTTTCTATCGATATCACATCACGGATGTCACCCCCATTCTTCCATACGCTAGCTCTAATATACCTGGCAAGACTGGAGCTAGGTTTAGGCAGTACCTTCTCACACGTCCAAGAATTGCTCCTCCGTATACTTCGATAGAAACAATTTCCTGAATCTTGACTGTAAGGGCTTGGATTGCCTGTTAATCTCGTTGCATGTGGCAAATACTTTCGCCCCCTTTATCTCGAAATCATATTGCTTCTTCTGCTGGTCTACCTTGACCCTACCTGACTCCATGAAATTCAAAAGCTGGAAGCTCGAGGCATCTTATCTAGTTCGTCTATACATATTATTCGGGGTCTTTCTTCTTCCAGCACGTCAAGTATCCTGGATGTAGTGTTGCTGCCATCACAATACACTCCATCATCCTTTCTAATGTCAAGGATCCCTAACAGGAAAAGTGTCTTTGCACTTGCAGGTGGACCAGTAAATAATAGGTTGTAATTGTCTTCAGCGTCTAATGCTCGCCTCACTATATCCTTTATATCGTCATATCCTTCTATATTCCCAAATTCAACCCCTTTGTGGAATAGATGTAAGAACTTCATATTAGATTCCTCACGATTTGGCTAGACTTGCTACCAATCCGTTTCTTCTGCCTTGTAAAGACTAATCTCTGGGTATTTCTCTTGATTGACAAAACCCATCATCCTGACAAGTTCTGTTGTGTGAAGCCATGCTAATTCTTTTATGTAATCTTCTCCCATTATGAGTAGGCCAGCTATATTCAACAATTCTAGTGTTCTTTTAGGCATCTCTGCCCTTTTCATCATTCTAGTTGCAATTTGTATTTTCTCCTTTTCATCCCAAAATCTTCCGAGTTTGTACTTTCCTGTCATAACTTCCGGTTTGATTTTTATCAGGCCCACACCCTTCACAGTTGCCATTTCAGGCGTTAACCTTTCATAACCCCCTTCAAGCTGACTTTTTTCCATAAGTGCATTCAATGTAGCGGACTTTTCTTCATTGTCGATTACCAATTCTGCTGTTCCCTTAACTACTATACTAATATACAGGGTATCTGTTTTCGAAGCGTCAGTTGGTGGTTCAAAGAAATATGAAGGTAAGAATGCTAATTCTTTGTCTACTTCAAAGCCGCATTTAGCGTTGGTTTTAATATTCTCGTATTTTTCGCCCTTGGGGAATCCATGAACATAAAAACAAGAATTGAAAAATACAAAGTTCATTGGAGATATAAACGGAAAGCCATTTTTGTCTATTGTAGCAAATCTACCGATCCGCTCACTTTCGAGAAATTGTACCATTTTCTGAAATGATTTAATTTCAGACCTTTCTCCAAAGTTCATAATGTACTAAACTCCGAGATGGATTTAATAAGATCTTGCATGTCTATCGGTTGTAAGCTGTGCCTTACTACTATGTACCGCTATGAATCAAATCGATCATAACTAGGGTTCATCCAAAACTTTGTACAAATAATTCCATATACGCTGGGATTAATGCAGTTATCAAAGGACCTCCCGCTGCGTGAAAACGCTGATTCACTTCAGACGATACAGCTGTCCAACGCTGCTGTAAAAATAAGTGTATCACACGCATTGACAAACAAGCTGTCTACCCATAGAAACGTATCAGATTAAAATCAATACTAATCCAAGTAGGAAAAAATTATTACTGTTAATTGGGCGCTGTTAAGTTAGGTAATCCACCTCCTCATATTATCAAATTTAGTTCTGACCTTGACTTACGTTATTGTGCATAAAGACGAATAGAGTTAAACCATCTGTAAACATGTCGTAGATTGCATACATGGGTAATAGACCATTCACTAACAAGAAAAATATAACAGATGAACCGTATTATTTGGTAATGACTCTCTCAGAAAACGTCCAGAATCTAAAAAAAGTGCAGATACATTTTGAAAACCAACAGGACGAAGAGAGTGGATTCTACGAGTTAATGATGTCTGGAATGCCTGCTGTAGCCTTAGATAACGGTCGATATTTGGCCAATGCTCTACAACTTAAAATATTAGAACAGAATGGTATCTACTATATGCCAGATGGATGAGTCCCTAATAAGATACTCGTCGGATCTCGCACGTCGTTCGTTCAAATACGTGAGGTTCAGACAGCGTGGGTAGTAATGATAACTAGATCTCCACTATGTCCCAACTCTTTCACCTCCGTTGTTTATGATCCCGTTATGTTCATCTATCGAATCACATACATCACGTTTAGGAGGTTTCAAACTACGTTCAAAGCCCGCTACTCGCTTGACGAAGGTTTTCTGTCTCTTAACACGATAAACGGTCAAAATATACTTCTTTCCGTCTATGGACCATCCGGTGAGTTTTTTGGCGCAAGGGACTGCAGACGGCGCACACAATTCCCAGCAAGCCTCGTTTTCAATTAGTGGCATCGCCGTGGGAGATATCTACAAAGTATGTGTACAGGATGCGAACTTTGCAAGCAGGGGTATGAACTGTCAGCAGTATACACATTCGGGGGGAAATGAATTTCAAACGATTATGTTCCATGACTTCGAGAGTCTATCCCCTCTGCCCTTAGGAGGAGGAGGATCTTATGCGGGGCAGGTCGCTGGGGCAATGATTGGGCAGCCGACACTAGGGCACTAGGCCATGAGGTATACTCGCTTCAACACAATTGAACCAACGGATACTCTTTTTATTATCTTATAGCATAGACAGGTATTTTACGCTGTTCAGGTTTGTCATACTATACTACTTATTTTAAATAATAAGTTAGAGAAGACGGGACTCTGGTCGAGCACTGGGATGTGATTCAAGGCGAAGCTACCCAGGAGGAGTCAAAGAGCGGCCTTCCCCTGTTTGGGGACAAGTTTCCGAATGCTTAGGGAAGAATGAAATAGGAGTATAATTTGTGAATAGAATGCGTTCAGTACAAGTTTACAAGCCTGGATGGCCCTTAGAAATAGTTGAAAAAGACATTCTAGAGCCTAACGCGCGTCACCTATGTATCAACGTTAGTTGTCCCAGGAGAAACGCTTGAACGACCTGCTTGCACGGGACTACTGCTGCACATGAGGGCCTTGATCGATGGAACAAATTCAAGTGACTGCTACCTACATCGACGGAGGAGGGCTTGTGGCCGGTGAAAGGCCTCGCCTTTCATAATCCCACTGAGGTGACAGTCACGCGGCCACAACCGATACGCGACCTGCTCATGGTCTCGATAACAAATGTTAGCAGACAAATTTCGACTCGATGGAAGCACCTGAAACATACAGGTAGAAGATGGATTGCAGAAATTGTCTTTTTGAGCACTTGATCTCCGCATATAAGGTCTTTGAAACACAGGTATGCCCGAATTCTGCGGTAAAACATCAGTACTATCAATGGCTGCGGCGCTTTATTGTGTAGGATAAGGAACAAAAACGTTCCAAACATCCTTTTTGATCATCAGTGATTAATCAGTAAGGAATAGGTGTATATACTACTATCTACTAATAATTAACGTATGCAAGAGATTGAAGATGCTGCAAAAGCTTGTGTATGTGGTAACCTACGGAAAGCATCCAGAGCAATAACACAATTTTATGATAAGCAGTTAGGACCTAGTGGTATAACAATTACACAATTAGCTCTGCTTCGCACAATATCCATAGGCAATTCATCTACAATTAGTAAGATATCTAAAGACATGTACATGGATCGAACTACCTTGACACGTAATCTAGACCTGCTTAAAAAGCAAGATTTTATTAAGATTGAATCAAGTAGTGATAAACGTAAAAGAATTGTTACTCTGACCAATAGAGGTAAAGCACAGATAACCAAAGCACTTCCACTATGGGAAAGAGCTCAGGGTGTTATTATTGAAAAATTTGGTAAAGGAAATTGGAGAGAAATCAACACCGGACTGAAGGAGATCAGCAATATAGCTAGGTTCAATTAGCTATATAATACATGTACACACACCTATACAGTTATACATAAATGTATATACATAAGTGTATACAACATTCTCATGGTCACATCGTTCGTTTAAATTCTAAGATGCGTGTCTCTGCATGGAGAGTACTGGTTCTAGGTTCCATTGTCACTATGACTATGTGTAGTGTTACAGAATAAGGATTGGCCAGAAATAGACAGTTCCGCCAACTTCCAGCATTGCTGAAAGCGCGTCAATAATGCAAGGAGCATGATAAGACGCATCTTTTAGCTATTAATTTTCAACTTGGTAGTTATTTTCCAAATCTAATGGTGTGTTGTTGTAAGAACTGCTCTAAATCGTGCCTTGCCATTCATCATTAGCTCAAACGCCTCTGCTGCACTTTCCAACGGAAATACCTGATTCATAGACTGCACGCCAGAAAGCACACTAAAAGACAGTGCATCTTGTGAATCGATGGACGTTCCACTTGCCCATCCGATCACTGATCTACGACCAGAGACGAAAAGAAGCGGAGATATTTCAACCGATTCATCAGATGCACCGATCATGATTAGTTTCCCATTGATGCTAGACCACCCAATACTACAGTCATTGCCTTTCCACTCGAAGCTGTTCCTAGAATTATCTTGGCACCATCGAGCTTGACAAGCTCTTTTATGGCATATGCATGCATGCATACGTGCTAGCATGATGGCAGTACGATCATTATACGTACACATAGACAACATTCTAATGCATACAGCTTCTAGGAATTATTAATAAAAAATATATTGTTATTGTTCCTCTGATGCTTTTGCACTAGCAATCATCTCTTTACCCTTCGGAAACAATTCTCTCTTAAGTACATTCCACTCTATAGATGGTCGTCCTGGACCTGTCACTAGAAGGGTTACTGCTATTGATAAATACAATAAATTTATCTGATATCCACCAAGAAATCCTTTTGAAAGCTGGACAGTGATTGTAGCACCAATCATTAATATTATAAATAAGATAGAAGCTA